>DASTYT010000025.1 GCA_035764725.1 Candidatus Methylomirabilota bacterium
AGATTTGCTCGGTGAGCTCGCGGTTCTCGGCAATGAAGCGGGGGTTCGAGTACGCCGCGTTGGCGAGTCCCACCAGCGCGTTCACGCCCACCCGCAGCTTGGCCGCGGTTTCCGCGATGAGCTTGGAGTCGCCGTAGTAGCCGCTGATCACGAGGAGGTCGGGCCGGGCCGCCTTCACCTTGGCCAGCTCGGCGGTGAAGTCGGGTGAGCGGAGGTTGTAGGGCACGCGCTGCACCAGCTCGTAGCCCTTCGTCTTCGCGAAGGCTTCGACGTGATTGCCCATGGTGGTGCCGAAGTTCCCGTCCTCGTGCATCATGGCGACGCGCTTGATCGGCACGTTGGCCGCCCTCGCCATCTCCAGCATGTTGTCCACGGTCAGCGTGGCCATGGCCCTGCCGTTGGGCTGCATCCGGAACGTGTAGCGGAGCCCGCCCTCGGTGAGATTGTCGGCGACGGCGGCGAGGAGGAGGAACGGCGTGCGCGCCTTCTCGGTGTCCTGGCGCACGGAGAAGGCGACCAAGCTCGAGAACGGGCCCATCAGCGCGACGACGCCCTGGTCGATGAGGCGCTGCGCCTCGGACTTGCCGAGCTCGACCTTGTTCTGCGTGTCGCCGGGGAGCAGGGTGAGCTTGGCGCCGCCGAGCGACTTGATCCCGCCCGAGGCGTTGATCTCGTCCACCGCGAGCAGGATGCCGTTCAGCGCGAGCTGGGCCTCGAAGGCGAGCGGGCCCGTCACGGGCAGGATGTACCCCACCTTCACCGGCGCGGGCGCCTGGCCGCGCGCCACCGCGGGAAAGCCCGCGGCCGCGGTGGCCGCGCCGAGCGTCCCGAGGAAGCCGCGCCGGGTGATGGAGCGGTTCATCCTGCGCCCTCTGTCGTCGCTCATTGCGAATCCTCCTGGAGAGCTTCCGGGGACTGCTCGCGTCGTGGTCAGGGAAGGCGAAAAAGCGCGGTCAGGCTAGCACCCGCCTTCGGGAAGGTCAACGCGCGCGGCGGCCGCGCAGTATCGTCGCGGGGTGCCTGCCGTAGTGTGGAGCTCGTTCTTGCTCGTCGCCCTCGCGGAGATGGGCGACAAGACTCAGCTGCTTGCCCTCACCCTCGCCTCGCGCTATCGGCGGCCGTGGACCGTCCTCGCGGGCGTGCTCGTGGCCACCCTCGCCAATCGCGCGCTGGCCGCGTCGGTCGGCGAGGGCGTGGCGCGCGCGGTCGCCCCGCGCGTGCTCGCCGTCGGCGTCGCGCTGGGATTCTTCGTCTTCCGCGTCTGGACCCTCATCCCCGACCGCCCAGCCGAGCCGGGCACGCGCGAGCGCGGGGCGGTCACCGTGGGCGCCACGCTCGGCATGCTCGCCGCCAATGGGCTGGCCGTCTTCGGCGGCGTCGCGCTCGCCGCGCGGCTCCCCATGCATTATCTGCGCTGGTCGGCGGCGACCCTGTTCGGGCTCTTCGGCGCGCTCGCGCTGGCCTCTGCGTTCCGCGGGGCCTAGGCGTCTGTCCCCACGTTACCCACCGCTTGTGGATGGATTGTCGCCCGGGCCCACCCGGTGGTGCCCGTCCGGCGTGGCAGGGCTAAAACCTACAATGTTGACAGGGGTTTAAGCTTAAGGTACAGTAGTTCCCAAACGCCGCGCCCCGCACAGGCGGAGTTGCCCCTACGGAGGTAGGAGGGCGAATGATCACGGTTCCGGCGCATAGGGTGAAGCAATTCGGGGTCGAGTTCTTCCAGGCGTCGTTCTCCGCCAAGGACATCGACCGCCTGGTGAAGTTCGAGGTCCTCGGCTATGCCGGCAAGGACGCCCCCGCCCCGAAGGCCAAGCGCGCCAACCGCGCCCGCGTGAACTGGGAAATGCTCGAAAAGCGCATCGGCGAGAGCGAGGCAGCCTATCAGCGCCCGGTGATCCGTCGCAAGATCGACGAGCTGGTCAGCTACTACCGCGACTGCAAGGAGGCGGGGACGCTGCCCGCCATTCCCGGCGCCGTCATCATCACCTCCGAGAAGCGCTTCACCTTCACCCCGATGGCGAGTCAGCACGATCTCGGCCTGCTTCAGATCCCCGAGGAGCACGGGGTCCTTCGCGTCCTGGACGGCCAGCACCGCCTCCTCGCCCTGCACGCCCTGACCCAGGCGGGCGAGAACCTCGGCATCGAGGTCCCCGCCGTGCTCTTCGACCGCCTCGACGCGCGGCAGATCGTGGAGCTCTTCGTCACGATCAACGCCAAGCACACGCGGCTGAACCCGTCGCACATCGTGAGCCTCGCCGGGCGCAAGCTCTACCCCGATCCCAACCAGGCTCTCGCCCACGACGTCATCCGCTCGCTCAACGAGGACCAGACCTCGCCGCTGGCCGGCGAGATCAAGATGCTGGGCACCGGCCGCGGGCGCGTGTCCCAGGCGCCGCTCGCGGAAGAGATCGTGGACTTCCTCGAGACGGTGGAGAAGATCGGCGGCGGCGCTCGCACGAGCGAGCTGCGCAAGGAAGCCAAGCGCTTCTTCCTCAACTACATGAAGGCGGTGGCGGGGGTGTTCCCGACCGCGTGGGCGGGGCGCAAGTACTCCATCAAGACCGTCGCCGCCCTCCGCGCCTTCATCCGCGTGGCCCCGGACGTGATGGCGCGCGCCCGCGAGCTCAAGCGCGACGCCTTCGACTACAACGCCATCCGCGAGGCCGTGAAGCCCTGGGGCGAGCGGCTGCGCGACCGCCGCTTCGAGACCGAGGGCGAGTGGAAGACCAAGCTCGCCGGCGGCACCCGCGGCACCGTGGAGGCCCTCACCCGCGAGCTCCGCGAGGCGATGCGGGGCTAGCGATACGAAGGCAGCGCGGCAGGCGTCCTCACTCCTCCGCGAGCCGGTAGCCCACTCCCGGCTCGGTCAGCAAGTGTCGCGGCCGCGCCGGATCCCCCTCGATTTTCCGCCGCAGTTGCGCCATATACACGTGGAGGTAGTGTGGCTGATCCGCGTAGGGCCGTCCCCACACCTCCTTCAGGAGCTGCTGGTGAGTGAGCACCTTGCCCGCGTGGCGGATTAGCGTGGTGAGGAGCCGGTACTCGATGGGCGTAAGGTGCACATCCTGCCCCTTCACGGCCACGCGGCGGTGCGCGAAGGCCACCACGAGGTCACCGGACTCGTATAACCCCTCGTCGATGTCCCGCACGGCCCGGCCCGCCCCTCGCAACAGCACGCGCAGGCGCGCCAGCAGCTCTCCCACGCCGAAGGGCTTGCTCACGTAGTCGTCCGCGCCCGCGTCCAGCGCGGCGATCTTGTCGACTTCCTGGCCGCGGGCGGAGAGCACGAGAATGGGCACCGCCGTCCATTCACGCAGCCGCCGGATGACGTCGAGCCCCTCCATGTCGGGAAGCCCCAAGTCCAGGATGATGACGTCCGGCTGCCGGGTCTCCGCGGCCTGCAGGCCCTCGCGCCCCGTCTCGGCCTCCACCAGGCGATAGCCGTGGTCGACGAGGCTCGCGCGCAGGAAGCGACGGATCTCGGGCGCGTCCTCGATGAGGACGACGACGGCCCCCGGCATGGACGCGGGCGCGCTAGCAGGCATCGACGACAGCCGTCGGATCCGGCAGCGAGGGCGACTCTTCCCGCGGGAGCGTGAACCGGATGGTGGCGCCGTCACCGGGGCGGTTCTCCGCGGTAATGGTGCCGCCATGCACCTCCACGATGGCCCGGCAGATCGCCAGCCCCAGGCCCACTCCCCGCGTGCTGGGCGACCGGCCTCGGTAGAACTTCTCGAAGGCGCGCGCCTCCTCGCCCGGCGCGAACCCCTGCCCTCGGTCGCTCACTTCCACCACGACCTTGAGGCCGGCCACCGAGGCGGCCACCTCGATGGGGGAGCCGGGCGGCGAGTAGCGCGCCGCATTGTCCAGCAGATTGATGAACACCTGCTCCATGAGCAGGGCGTCGATGCGGACCAGCGGGAGATCGGGGGGCAGGATCACGCGCACCACACGATCGCGGAGGAGCTGGTCCAGCCGATGCAGGGCGGAGCCGACGATCCCATCCAGCGCCTGCGGCTCCGCCTTGATCGTGACGGCGCCCGACTCGAGCCGCGTCATCTCGAGCAGCTCGTTGACGAGCCGGTCGAGCTGGGTCGCCTCTCCGTGGATGGAGCGCACGAGGTCCCTCCGCGTCGGCGCGGCCAGGCGCTCGCCGCCCTCGAGGAGACCGCTCGAAGCGCCGATGATGGTGGCCAGCGGCGTGCGGAGGTCGTGCGACACCGAGCTCAACAGCGAGTTGCGCATGCGCTCCGTCTCCGCCCGCAGCTCCGCCGCCTGCGCCTCCTCGGCGAGCTGGGCGCGCTCGATGGCCAGCGCGGTCTGGTTGGCGAAGGTCTCGAGCTGATGGAGCGCCTCGGGATTGTCGAACGCATGCGGCTCGGGCGGCACCACCGCGAGCACACCGACCGCCCCGCGCGAGGCGAGCAAGGGGACGCAGAGGACACGCGCGCCCGGTACGGTGGACGTCCCCAGCCCGGCCACCTCCCGGTGCTCGTAGGTCCATTGCGCCACGCCGAGATCGGTGCCGCTCAGCTCGACGCCCTCCGGCTTCGAGAGCCGCGGGGCCATATGCCCGGCCGCATCCGGCAGCAGCACGGTGATCTGGCCCGCGAAGACCTCGCTGATGTGCCGCAGCGCGGTCTCGAGGAGAGTGTCCACTCCGCGGCCGCTGGCGAGCTCCCGGCTCATGCTGTAGAGAGCGCCGATCCGACGCTCGCGCTGGCGGGCCGCCGCGGCCTGCGCGCGGATCCGCACCGTCATGCCGCTCGTGACCAGCGCCACCACGAGCATCACGAAGAACGTCAGGAGGTGCTCGGTGTCGGACACTGCGAAGGAGAGGTAGGGCGGAACGAAGAAGAAGTCAAAGGCGAGCACGCTCAGCACTGAAGCCACCACGGTCGGGCCGCGTGAGGTGCGGGCGGCCACCGCGACAACCCCGAGCAGGTAGACCATTATGAGATTGGAGAGCCCGAAGTGGCCGAACATCGCACAGGCGATGCCAGTGCTCACGGCTACCGCTGCCAGAGCAAGGCCGTAGGAGGCCCAGTTGGGCACATGCGGGCGCGGCCGGAGCGGCCGGCCCGACGCCGGCTCCCCCTCGCCGCTCACCACGTGGATGTCGATCTCACCGCTGCCCCGGACGAGCGCATCGACGATGGATCCCAGCAGGATGCGCTGCCAGAGCGAGCGGGCGGGCTTGCCGATGACGATCTTGCTGACGTTCCGCCCGCGCGCGTATGCAAGAATCTCTTCGCTCATCGTCGGGCCGCTGAGCCGCACCGTCTCGGCGCCGAGCGATTCGGCGAGCCGCAGGGTCTGGATGATGCGGTCCTGGTCAGCCTGGGACAGCCGCGCATGGGCCGCCGTCTCCACGTACGCCACGATCAGCTGGGCGCCGAGCCGGTGGGCGAGGCGGTGTCCAGCCCGCACGAGCTGGGGCGAGAAGGGGCTCGGGCCCACGCAGACGAGGATGCGCTCGGCCACCGGCCAGGTCTTCGCGATGGCGTGGTCGCGCATGTATGCCTGCATCTGCGCGTCCACCCGCTCGGCGGTACGCCGCAGGGCCAGCTCGCGAAGCGCGATCAGGTTGCCCTTGCGGAAGAAGTTCTCGATGGCTTCCTGCGCCTGGGTAGGGATATAGACCTTCCCCTCCTGCAGCCGCTCCAGGAGGTCGTCGGGGGGCAAGTCCACCAGCTCGATCTCGTCCGCCCGCTCCAGCACCGAGTCCGGCACTGTCTCGCGCACGACCACGCCGGTGATCTTCGCCACCACGTCGTTCAGGCTCTCCACGTGCTGGACGTTGAGCGTGGTGTAGACGGTGATACCCGCGTCGAGCAGCTCGAGGACGTCCTGCCAGCGCTTCCGGTGACGGGAGCCCTCGGCGTTGGTGTGGGCCAACTCGTCCACGAGGATGGCTGTGGGGCGGCGGGAGAGCGCGCCGTCGAGATCAAACTCTTTGAGCGTCGCCCCCCGGTATTCGACGAGGCGGGGCGGCAGGACGGGCAGCCCCTCGAGGAGGGCGGCGGTCTCGGCGCGGCCATGTGTCTCGACCACACCCACCAGCACGTTCCTGCCGTCGGCCTGGAGCTCGCGGGCCGCCTCCAGCATGGCGTACGTCTTCCCCACTCCCGCCGCCGCGCCGAAGAAGAGCTTGAGCCGCCCCTGGCGCTTGCGCGCCTCCTCCTCCTTGGCGCGCGCGAGGAGCGCGTCGGGGTCGCGGCGGTGCTCGGTCAAGGCGCCCGATGCGCGCCCGCGAAGCGGAGTCCGAGAATGGACACCGCGATCGCGAACGCGCGCCACTCGTCGAGATTGAGGCCCTGCTCCCCGCCTTCCCATACGTCTAGGGCCAAGCGGGTCCCGTCGCTCACCAGAGGAATGCGGCCGCCGCTCGGAGGCAATCGCAGCCCATGTGCGCCGAACCGCAGCCGTACGTCGTGGACCGGCAAGAAGGAATCTAGCGACAGGGCCACCGGGGCATCACCGGACGGCACGACCCCGACGGACGCCAGCACCCGACCTCCCTCTTCGCGCACGGCCATGGCGCGAAAGCCGAACGCGCGCTGAAGGCCGACGAGCGCCTCCGAGGGGTCCGCGCCGGTCTGCACCTGCCTTACCAGCCGCCGCAGCACGTCAAGCTCCTTGGCCGCACGCCCCGCGGCCTCTGACAGTCGCTCCCGCCGCGTGCCGAAGGCAGCGGCGATCAGGCCGCAGCCGGCCAGGGCGACGAAGGCGATCACGTCGTCCGTCTTGTCCATCGTCAGCGAGAGATACGGCTCGGTGAGGAAGAAGTCGAGGCTGATCGTCGCCATGAGGGCGGTAAGGAGGGCTGGAATGCGGCCTCCGAGTTCGGCCACGATGATCGTGAAGGCGAGGAAGACGAAAGCAAGATTCGATGCCGACGCCACCGACCGGAGGGGGATCAGCACGATTCCGAGCGCGATCGCGCCCAGGGCGCCCAGCGGCAGCCAGACCCCCAGCCGTTCGTCCCTGTCCATGTAGACCTCCTTCCGGCTGCGCCGACTCAGTCGGGCTTCTATTGCATCACGGCGCCGTCGCCTTCACCAGCGCATCCCCGAGCGCTAAAAGAACGAGTACTAGAGGCTGAGCGAGATCGTGTCCAGGGTCTTGGACTGCGGCGACACCCCCTGCGAGGCGTCCGGCCGCGACGTCCTGGCCTTGAACACCTTCTCCGACGCGGCGTCGTGCCGGTACTCCGCGAACCCGTAGTCCGCGTTCAGGCTCAGGATCGTGTTCTTGAGCCCGGTGTAGTTCACCACCAGGTCCAGCACCGCCCGCTGATTGGCCTTGTTGTCGTTCTGCTCCGGCCCCACGATCCAGTTCAGGTTCGCCGTCAGGTCCTTGATCGGCGTCAGCGCGAACTGCCCCGTATACGACACCGCGTTGTTGTTGTCGCGGCTATTGTCCCACCCCAGCACCACCCCCGCCGTCACGCTGAACTGCTCCGAGAACGTGTAGGACAGGAGGCCCCCGGTGTGCGTCAACGGCGTCGCAAAGGTGAAGAGATAGCTCCGCGAGAAGTTCAGGTTGTTCGGCGACTCGATGATTTCGTACCCGAGCAACGTTACGAACTTCCCGCCCTTGACGATCAACCCCTCCCCGATCGGGATCCGCGCCGAGAGGTATGCCTCCTGCAAGTCGTACTTGGGTGTGTTGCGGAAGGGGAACGTGTCGTTGTCCCCTCGGAAAATGCCCAGCGAGTGGTTCTTCTGCGCGTCCAGCCTCGCGGTGACCACCAGCCCGTACCCCCACCAGTACTTCTCCGAGGGGTCCTTTTTGATGCTGAACTCCGCCATGTTGAACGTGTACCCTTCGTCGAAGTCGTAGAAGCGCAGCTCGTTGGTGGCGCCCGGCCCCGCCCCCGTGAGATTGAACGTGTAGCTGTTTTCGATGTAGGCGAAGAGCTTGTGCTCCTCCCAGTGCGTCTTGGGCTTCTCCGGCTCCTTCGGCGCCTCCGCCGCCGGAGCGGCCGGGCCCGGCGCCGGCGTCTGGGCGAAGGCGGGGGCGGTCGTGACGCCGACCAGCAGCAGCGCCGCCAACAGGGGCGCCCACTACTTGGCGTCCAGCGCGAGGTTCAAGGCAAGGACGTTCACCCGGGGCTCGCCCATGATTCCGAGGGTGCGGCCTTCCGTGTGCCGCTCCACGAGCGCCTGTACCGCCGCCGAATCGAGCTGGCGTGCCTTCGCGACGCGCGGCACTTGATAGAGCGCGGCCGCGGGGCTGATGTGCGGGTCCAGCCCGCTCCCCGAGGCGGTCACGAGATCAACGGGAACGGGCGCGGTGTTCCCGGGATCGGCGGCGCGCAGGGCCTCCACGCGCCCCTTCACCGCGTCCAGCAGCGCGGGATTCGTCGGCCCGAGATTCGATCCCGAGGACGCCGCTGCGTTGTAGGGGAACGGCGATGTGGCCGACGGCCGCCCCCAAAAATACTTGGGGTCGTCGAACGGCTGGCCGATGAGAGCCGAGCCGACCACCTTCCCGTCGCGGGTGATCAGGCTCCCGTTGGCCTGGAACGGGAACGCCACCTGGGCGATGGCGGTGACGAGGGCCGGATAGGCGAGACCCGTCAGCACCGAGAGCGCGGCGAGCAGGACGATCGCGGGGCGTAGCTGCGTGAACATGGCGGGTCTCGTCTACACCAGCCGCAGAGCGACCAGGATCATGTCGATCATCTTGATGCCCGGGAACGGGATGATGATGCCACCGATGCCGTAGATCCAGACATGACGACGCAGGACGGCGGCGGCGCCCAACGGCCGGTAGCGTACGCCCTTCAGCGCCAGCGGAATCAGCGCGATGATGATCAACGCGTTGAAGATGACGGCGGAGAGGATGGCGCTCTCCGGCGTGGCCAGGTGCATGATGTTGAGCGCGTTCAAGACCGGATAGGTGGACGCGAACGCGGCGGGTATGATCGCGAAGTACTTGGCCACATCGTTGGCGATGCTGAACGTGGTCAGGGCGCCGCGAGTCATGAGCATCTGCTTGCCGGTCTCCACCACCTCGAGCAGCTTGGTAGGATTGGAGTCCAGGTCGATCATGTTTCCGGCTTCCTTGGCGGCCTGGGTGCCGGAGTTCATCGCCACCGCGACGTCGGCCTGGGCAAGAGCGGGCGCGTCGTTGGTGCCGTCGCCCGTCATCGCCACCAGGCGACCCTCGGCCTGGGTCTCGCGGATCAGTTTGAGCTTAGCCTCGGGCGTCGCCTCGGCGAGGAAGTCGTCGATGCCGGCTTCGGCGGCGATGGCCGCCGCGGTGAGCGGGTTGTCACCGGTGATCATCACGGTGCGGATGCCCATGCGCCGGAGCTCGATGAAGCGCTCTCGGATCCCGCCCTTGACGATGTCCTTGAGCTGGATGGCGCCGAGCACGCTCTTGCCGTCCGCGACGACGAGCGGGGTTGCCCCCGCCTTCGCGATCGTATCCACGGCCGCGCGCACCTCCGGCGGCACAACGCCTCCGAGATTGCGGACATGGGTCTCGATCGCATCTGCGGCGCCCTTGCGGACCTGACGGCCGTTGAGGTTGACCCCGCTCATCCGCGTCTGTGCCGTAAACGGCACGAAGGTGGCGCCGAGCTTCTCGACGTCACGCTCGCGGATTCCGTACTTGTCCTTGGCCAGCACCACGATGCTGCGCCCTTCAGGCGTCTCGTCGGCCAGCGAGGCGAGCTGGGCGGCGTCGGCGAGATCGCGCTCGGGTACGCCGGGCGCAGGGTAGAACTGCGTGGCTTGACGATTACCGAGCGTGATGGTCCCGGTCTTGTCGAGGAGCAGGACGTCCACGTCACCCGCCGCCTCTACCGCCCGGCCGGACATGGCGATGACGTTCTTCTGGATCATGCGGTCCATGCCGGCAATGCCGATGGCGGACAGGAGCGCCCCGATAGTCGTGGGGATCAAGCACACGAGGAGCGCCACCAGCACCGTGACGGTCACCGGCGTCCCCTGCCCCGCCGCGCTCACGCTGTAGATGGAGTACGGCAGCAGCGTCGCGGTGGCGAGGAGGAAGATGATGGTCATCGCCGCAAGGAGGATATCCAGCGCGATCTCGTTGGGCGTCTTCTGCCGCTTGGCGCCCTCCACAAGGCTGATCATCCGATCGAGGAACGCCTCGCCGGGATTCGCGGTCACCTCCACGATGAGCCAGTCCGACAGCACTTGGGTGCCGCCGGTCACCGAGCTGCGGTCTCCGCCGCTCTCGCGGATGACCGGCGCGCTCTCACCGGTGATGGCGCTCTCGTTGACGGAGGCCACGCCCTCAATGACGATTCCGTCCACCGGGATGAAGTCGCCGGCCTCGACCAGCACCACGTGCCCCTTGCGGAGCGAGGTGGCGGAGACCCGCTCGATCGAGGCGCCCCGCTGCGGCCGGGCGAGACGCTTCGCCTGCAATTCACGGCGCGCCTTGCGCAACGACGCCGCCTGGGCTTTCCCCCGCCCCTCCGCCATCGCCTCCGCGAAGTTGGCGAAGAGCACGGTGAACCAGAGCCACACCGACACCCAGAAGATGAACCAGTCTGGGGCCTCTCCCATGCCCATGAGGGCTTGGAGCCACAGGAGGGTCGTGAGGATGGATCCCACGTACACCACGAACATGACCGGGTTGCGCACCTGACGTCGCGGAGTCAGCTTGCGGAACGAGTCGACGATGGCCTGCTTGATGATCGCGGTATCGAACAGCCGGTGCTTGACCGTACTCGCCATGGCTTCAGGACCTCACTTCGCAGCGATCAGGGTGAGGTGCTCGACGATGGGTCCGAGCGCGAGCGCGGGGACGAAGGTCAAAGCACCGACGAGGATGACCACGCCGACCAGTAGCCCCACGAACAGCGGCGTGTGGGTCGGCAGGGTGCCGGCGCCGGCTAGCACGAGCTTCTTCCGGGCCAGCGCCCCCGCGATGGCCAGCACCGGGACGGCCAGCCAGTACCGACCGAACAGCATCGCGAAGCCGAGCGCGGTGTTGTAGAACGGCGTGTTCGCGGACAGCCCGGCGAACGCGCTGCCGTTGTTGTTGGCCGCCGAGGAGAACGCGTAGAGCACCTCGCTGAAACCGTGGATGCCGGGGTTGGCTATCCCCGCCTTGCCTGCGGCGGTCACGACCCCGATCGCGGTGCCGATCAGCACCAGGGCCGGCGGGATCAGGATCACGAGGGATGACATCTTCATCTCGTAGGCCTCGATCTTCTTGCCGAGGTATTCGGGCGTGCGGCCCACCATCAGACCGGCGATGAATACGGCGAGGACGACGAAGACCAGCATGCCATAGAGGCCGGCGCCGACACCGCCGAAAATGACTTCGCCCGTTTCCATGTTGAAGAGCGGCACCAATCCGCCGAGCGGCGTGAACGAGTC
>DASTYT010000026.1 GCA_035764725.1 Candidatus Methylomirabilota bacterium
GGCCCGCTGAACGCGCACATCGGGCCAGCTCCGGGCCAGCGAGTCACGCAGCGAGATGGCCGAGCCCTCGGATGCGTAGGCGCCGAGCTGCACGCTCCACCCCTCGGCCAGGGCGCCGAGCCCGGGTGGAGTCGGCGGCCCCCTCCCGGGCGGGGCCGGTGGCGCCCGAGCCGGTGGCGACGGCGCCGGGGCCGGCGCGCGCGCCACCGTCTCGACCCGCGGCGCGGGCTCGACCCGAGGCGGGGTCTCAGGCCGGGGGACGGCCTCGGTCCGTGACGTCGTCGTCTCGGCGCCAATCGGCGGAGCGGCTTGGGCCGGCGGCGAGATCGGCGTCTGACCCGGAGCCGACGCTGCCGGGGCCGCGGTCGATGCGGCGGGCGCGGTGGCGACGGGGTTCACCGTTGACGCGGCGGACGAGGGAGCGACTGGGGCCGGGGTAACCGAGGCCGGTGGGGAGGCGGCCGTGGGTGCGGCGACGGATGCGGAGGCTGACGGCGGACTCGCCTGGGCCTGTGGCATCGGCGTCGCGGGCGGCGGTGTCGGCGGGCCCGCGGCGGGTGACAGTCTCGCAGCCGCGTTCGCGTATCCCGGTACGGACAGCACGCGAATCCTCACCGGAATCACGCCGGGACCGACGACACCCAGTAGCTTCCCGGCGGCGTAGGAGAGATCGAGGATGCGCTTGTCCTCGTCCTTGAACGGTCCCCTATCGTTGATCCGGACCTCGACCGAGCTGCCATCCACCAAGCTCTCGACGCGCACCCTCGTCCCGAAGGGCAGCGTGCGATGCGCGGCGGTCATCTGGTTCATGTCGTAGACCTCGCCGCTCGCCGCCTTACGACCGTGATAGGGGTGGCCGTACCACGAGGCGTCGCCGGTCTGCTCATAGCCTGGAGCAATGGGTGCGGTCGACGTGGAGGGCGGCGGCGTGGGCGCGGGCCGCGCGGGCGCGGTGGCGACGCGGGACGTCGCACACGCGGAAAGGAGGAGGAGCGCCCCAATGATCAGGCCGAGCCGGACGCTCTGCCTCAGCGGCATGGCTCAGCATACCCCGAAGTCCCCGCCGGCAATGCATTCGAGGAAGCGTAGTATGGTGGCCGGCGCCGTTCCGATGCCCACCGCCCAGGTCGACACGCGCAGCGTGTATCGCCCCGTACGCGAGCTCTCCCTGCTCGCCCTGTCCCAGGTCATGGCGATGACGCTCTGGTTCTCCGCCACCGCCGTGCTGCCGGCGCTGATCGCCGCCTGGTCGCTGTCGGCGACCGGCGCCGCCTGGCTCACCGCCGCGGTGCAGCTGGGCTTCGTGGTCGGGGCCCTGGGCTCGGCCGTCTTCAATCTCCCCGACGTGCTCCCGCCGCGCCGGATGCTGGCGCTCTCCGCCGTGGCCGGCGCGCTTGTCAATCTGGCCGTGGCCTGGCTCGCCGACGGCATCGGCGCCGCGCTCGTGCTCCGCTTCCTCACGGGGGTGTGCCTGGCGGGGGTGTATCCGCCGGGCATGAAGATCGCGGCGGGCCATTCGAGCGGCCGCGGGCGCGGCCTCGCCATCGGCGTGCTCGTGGGCGCCCTCACCCTCGGCAGCGCCGCACCGCACCTGGTCGCGGGCCTGCTCGACGCGCGCGGGCTCTCGTACCCGCTCGTGCTCACCGTCTCGAGCGCGCTCGCCCTCATGGGCGCGGGGATCGTGGGGGGGCTGATGCACGACGGGCCCTATGCGCCGCCGCCCGCGCCGTTCGACCCGCGCCAGCTGGGCCGCGTGCTGCAGAACCGCGCAGTGCTCCTCGCCAACCTCGGCTACTTCGGCCACATGTGGGAGCTCTACGCGGTCTGGGCCTGGCTGGCGGTGTTCCTCGCCTCCGCGGTAGGGCCGGGGCATCCCCGCACGCCCCGGCTGGCCGCCTTCGTCATCATCGGCGTGGCCGGCGCCGCCGGCGCGGTCCTCGGCGGCTGGCTCGCGGATCGCATCGGCCGCACCACCGTGACGATCGGGGCGATGGCGATCTCGGGCGCCTGCTGCGTGCTCAGCGTATGGGCCTATGCCGCGCCGCTCGGGCTCCTGCTCGCCTTCGGCATCGTCTGGGGCGCCAGCGTGATCGCGGACTCGGCCCAGTTCTCGGCATCGGTCACCGAGCTCTCCCAGCCCGCCTACATGGGCACCGCGATCACGCTCCAGACCAGCCTCGGGTTCGCGCTCACCCTGGTGACGATCTGGAGCCTGCCGCTCCTCGCGCAGCACGTTGGCTGGCGCTATGTCTTTCTCGCGCTCGCCCCGGGCCCCTTCTTCGGCTGCTGGGCCATGGCCGCCCTGCGTCGCCGGCCCGAGGCGACCCGCCTGGCCGGCGGGCGCCGCTAAGTCTCGGTCCCGCCACCCTTCCTGAGCCGCCGGCCCCGCCTGACCCCTCCCCGACATCCGGCGATCCCCGTCCGCCCGTAGCAACGGGTGGAAAGGAGGAAGGACCATGACGGGCTGGAAGACCTGGACAGTCGCGACGCTGGCGGCGTGGGGGCTCGGTGTGCTCGACGCGCCGCTCCCCCCGGGCACCCCGAGCGCCGAGGGCGCCGACGGCGCGGTCGAAATCCGCATCTTCTCCTTCAAGCCGTCGCCGCTCAGCGTGCCGAAGGGAACCACGGTGACCTGGACGAACGGCGACGACATCACGCACACCGTCACATCGGGCGCCCCGGGGAAGAAGGACGCGCGCTTCGAGGGACGCCTCGCCGGCAAGGGCACGACGTTCGCCCACACCTTCAGCGAGCCGGGCACCTATCAGTATCACTGCGAGCGGCATCAGGCCATGACGGGCGAGATCGTCGTCAAGTAACGCACGCAAGCGACCACGCACCACGCACAGGAGGACACATCATGAATCGCAGAACCTGGATTCGCGCTATCGGAGCGGCCCTGCTGGCCGCCGTCGTCGGGGTCACGACACCCGCGCTGGCGGCGCACGGCAGCGCGAGCGCCTCGGATCTCCGCACGGGCTACAACGCCCTCCTCGCCGAGCACGTGTTCCTCGCCGCCGCCGCGACCAATGCGGCGCTCGGCGGACGGCAGGCGGAGTTCGAGGCGGCCGCCGCCGCGCTGGACGGCAACTCGCAGGACATCGCCACCTCGATCGGGTCCGTGTACGGCCCCGACGCCGAGAAGGCGTTCCTCCCGCTGTGGCGGAAGCACATCGGGATGGCGGTCGACTACACGGTGGGCCTCGCCACCAAGGACAAGGCCCGGCAGGACAAGGCGGTGGCCGACCTCATCGGCTACACGCAGGACTTAGGCGCCTTCCTCGCGTCGGCGAACCCGAACCTGCCCAAGGACGTGGTGGCCGAGCTCGTGAAGCATCACGTGGTCACGCTCAAGAGCGTGATCGATCCTCAGGCGGCGGGCGATCAGGCGGCCGCCTTTGCGGCGCTGCGGGTGGCCGCGGGCCACATGTCGATGATCGGCGATCCCCTCGCCGGCGCCATCGCCAAGCAATTCCCCGCGAAGTATCCGGGCGACGCGGCGGCGCCGGCCGCGGGGCTGCGCACGACCCTGAATCTCGCCCTGCGGGAGCACGTCTACCTCGCCGCCGCCGCCACCAACGCCGCGCTGAGCGGGCGCAAGGCCGAGTTCGAGGCGGCCACCGCCGCGCTGGACGGCAACTCCGTGGACGTGGCCCGTGCCATCGGCTCGGTCTACGGCCCCGACGCGGAGAAGGCATTCCTGC
Organism: Candidatus Methylomirabilota bacterium; assembly: GCA_035764725.1. Lineage (NCBI taxonomy): Bacteria > Methylomirabilota (SeqCode) > Candidatus Methylomirabilota bacterium. The sequence continues at coordinate 3,705 of DASTYT010000026.1, forward strand.
CGCTGTGGCGGAAGCATATCGGGATGGTCGTCGACTACACGGTGGGTGTCGCCACCAAGGACAAGGCCAAGCAGGACAAGGCGGTGGCCGATCTCGTGGCCTACACGGACGACTTCGGCGCCTTCCTCGCCGCCGCGAACCCGAACCTGCCCAAGGCCGCGGTGGCCGATCTCGTGAAGCACCACGTGGTGACGTTGAAGGACGTCATCGACGCGCAGGCCCAGAAGGATTCGGGACGCGCCTACACCGCAGTGCGCACGGCGGCCGCGCACATGCAGATGATCGCCGACCCGCTG
>DASTYT010000027.1 GCA_035764725.1 Candidatus Methylomirabilota bacterium
GGGGGCAACAGCGGGTCCTCCCCGCCTGCGGCGGGCGCGACGCCCCGGGCGCCCGGGTCGCGCAGATAGGTCGCGATCGCCGCGTCGTACTGCGCGGTGCGGCGGAAGGCCTCCTGGGCCAGCCGATAGCGGGTTGCGTCCGACAGCGCGCCCGCGCTCCGCAATTCCTCGAGCACGGCCGCGTACTGCCCGGGATCCGTGACGACGCCCACGCTCTCGTGGTTCTTGGCCGCGCCGCGGATCATGCTGGGCCCGCCGATGTCGATGTTCTCGATGGCATCGGCCAGCGTGCAGGCTGAATCGGCCACTGTCTTCTCGAAGGGATAGAGGGCCACGACCACCAGGTCAATCGGTCGGATCCCGTGTTGCTCGAGCGCCGCCATGTGCTCGGGGAGCGGGCGGCGGGCGAGGATACCCCCGTGGACCTTGGGATGCAGCGTCTTCACGCGCCCATGGAGCATCTCGGGGAAGCCCGTGACCTCGGCCACGTCCACCACCTTGACGCCGCTCTCGCGCAGGAGCGCGGCGGTGCCGCCGGTGGAGAGGATCTCGACGCCGAGCGCGGCCAGGCCCTTGGCGAAGTCCACGATGCCGCTCTTGTCGTGCACGCTGATGAGCGCCCGACTGACGCGATTCATCTTGCCTCCCGCATGAGCGCGTGACTGACCCGATTCATGCCCCCTCCTTGATTCGTACCCGCCCGCCGTCGATCTCGAGCCGCCCCTCGGCGAAGAGGCGCACCGCCTCCGGATAGATCCGATGCTCTTCCACCAGGATGCGCGCGGCCAGCGTGTCCTCGGTGTCCCCGGTCTCCACCGGCACCGCCGCCTGCAGCACGATGGGACCGGTGTCCGTGCCCTCATCCACGAAGTGCACCGTGGCTCCGGCCACCCGCACGCCGTGCTGGAGGGCCTGGCGCTGCGCGTGCAGTCCCGGGAAGGCCGGCAAGAGCGCGGGGTGGATGTTGAGGAGCCGGCCGCGGAAGTGCTCGACGAAGCCGGCACCGAGGATGCGCATGTAGCCGGCCAGGCACACGAGCCCGACCCGCCGCGACTCGAGGGCGTCCGTCACCGCCTTGTCGTGCGCCTCGCGCCCCGGGTGCTCGCGCGGCGGGATCACCACCGCCTCGATGCCTTCCGCGCGGGCCAGCGCCACCACGCCCGCCTCCGCGCGATCCGAGATCAGGACGACGACGTCGGCCGGCATGCGCCCGGCGCGCGCGGCGGCGACCAGGGCCTGGAAGTTCGAGCCGCGCCCGGAGGCGAGCACGCCGATGCGGAGCCGCGGCCGCTCAGGCATAGCGCACTCCGCGGGCGCCCGCCTCGATCTCGCCGATCTCGAACACCGACTCGCCGGCGCCATGCAGTAGCGCGCGGGCGGGCTCGGCGTCCTCTGGCCTCACCACCACCACGTAGCCGATCCCCATGTTGAACGTGCGCCGCATCTCGGCCTCCTCGACGCGCCCGGCCTCCTGGAGGACGCGGAAGACCGGCGGGACCGGCCACGCCGAGGGCCGGATCACCGCGCGGCAGCCTTCCGGCAATACGCGCGGGAGGTTCTCGGTGATGCCGCCGCCGGTGATGTGGGCCATGGCCCGGACGGGCAGCGCGCGCAAGAGGCCCAGCACCGGCTTCACGTAGATGCGCGTGGGAACGAGCAGCTCGTCCGCCACCGACCGGCCCACGCCGGGCAGCGTGTCGTGCGCCTTGAGGCCCAGGCGCTCGAAGACGATGGCGCGGGCCAGCGAATAGCCGTTGCTGTGCAGGCCCGAGGAGACGAGCCCCAGCACGTGGTCCCCCGGCGCGACCTCGGCGCCGGTGACGATCCGCCGCTGCTCGACCACGCCCACCGCGAACCCGGCGAGATCGTACTCGCCCGGCGCGTAGAGGTCCGGCATCTCCGCGGTCTCGCCGCCCACCAGCGCGCAGCCGGCCTGGCCGCAGCCCGCGGTGATCCCCGCCACGATGGACTCGACGCGCCCCGGCTCGATCCGGTGCACCGCGAGATAGTCGAGGAAGTAGAAGGGCTCGGCGCCGTGGACCAGGAGGTCGTTGACGCCCATCGCGACCAGGTCGATTCCCACCGTGTCGTGGCGGTCGGCGAGGAAGGCGACCTTCAATTTCGAGCCGACGCCATCGGTGGACGAGACGAGCACCGGCTCGTCGTACCCGGCGGGAACGCGGCAGAAGGCGGCGAAGGCCCCGATCCCGCCCAGCACCTCCGGCCGCTGGGTGCGCGCGGCCAGCCGGGCGATGCGGCGCACCGCCTCGTCCCCGGCCTCGATGTCAACGCCGGTGGCTCGATAGGTGAGCGGGTCCACGGGCTCCGTCGTCAGGCGTCGAACAGCTTGAGCTGCGAGGCGTCCTCCTGCTCGAAGCCCACCTTGTACTGGCCGGTGAAGCAGGCGTGACAGAAGTGGTTCGGGTCGTTGCCCGTCGCCTTCAGCATGCCCTCGAGCGAGAGGTAGCCCAGGGAATCCGCGCTGAGATAGCGCGTGATCTCGTTCACGTCGTGACTCGCGCCGATCAGCTCCTTCCGCGTCGGCGTGTCGATGCCGTAGTAGCACGGCCATTGGATGGGCGGCGACGAGATCCGCATGTGCACCTCGCGCGCGCCCGCCGTCCGGATCATCTTGACGATCTTCCGGCTGGTGGTGCCGCGCACGATGGAGTCGTCGATCACGACGACACGCTTCCCGGCCAGCACCTCGCGGTTCGGGTTGAGTTTCACCTTGACCCCGAAGTGGCGGATGCCCTGGCTCGGCTCGATGAAGGTCCGCCCCACGTAGTGGTTGCGGATGAGCCCGCTGTCGTACGGGATGCCCGACTCCTCCGCATAGCCCAGCGCCGCGCTCACGCCCGAGTCGGGGACCGCGATGACGAGATCGGCCTCGATCGGATATTCGCGGGCGAGCTGGTGCCCCAGCGCCTTCCGCACCGCGTGGACGTTCCGCCCCCACAGCATCGAGTCCGGGCGCGCGAAGTAGACGTACTCGAACACGCAGGCCAGCCGCTCCGCGGGCTTGAACGGGCGGAAGCTCGTCACGCCATTGTCGTCGATCACCACCATCTCGCCGGGCTCGACGTCGCGGACGAACTCCGCCTCGAGGAGGTCCAGCGCGCAGGTCTCGGAGGCGAGGATCCAGGAGTCGCCGAGCTTGCCCAGCGACAGCGGGCGGAAGCCCGAGGGATCGCGCAGCCCCATCATGAAGTCGGGCGTGAGGAGCAGCAGCGTGTAGGCGCCCTTCACCTTGGTGAGCGCCCGCGCCAGCTGATCCACGAGGGTCCCCCCCTCGGCGCGGGCGAGGAGGTGGATCATCACCTCGGTGTCCGACGTGGACTGGAACACCGCGCCGTCCTGCTCGAGGCTTCGCCGCAGCGCTTCCGCGTTCACCAGGTTGCCGTTGTGGGCCAGCGCCACCGTGCCATGCACGGTCTGGGCGCTGATGGGCTGCGCGTTGCGGAGATTGGAGCTGCCCGCCGTCGAGTAGCGCACGTGGCCGATGGCGCGGTGGCCGGGCAGGCGCTTGAGCCGGTCGCGGCTGAACACGTCCGCCACCCAGCCCATCGCCTTCTCCACGTGGAAGCTCTGCCCGTCGGTGGCGGCGATGCCCGCCGATTCCTGGCCGCGGTGCTGCAGCGAGTAGAGACCGAGATAGGTGACGTTGGCAGCCTCGGCGTGATTCCACACGCCAAACAGGCCGCACTCGTCGTGGAACTTGTCGTCGTCGAGCTCGGCCGTCTCAGCCCAGATGTCGCGCAAGCCCGCTCCTCCACTCGTTGTCCAGCCGGTCCACGGCCACGTCCAGCGCCACCTGCCCATCCCGCCGGATCATCAGCCGCTCCCCCTGCACGCGCCCGATCCACCGCCACGGCACCGCGAACTCGCCCACCAGAGCCTCGAAAGCCCGCGCCGCCGCGGCCGGCACCGACACGACCACCCGCGACGGCCCCTCGCCGAACAGCGCGAGATCCTCGCGCTCCCCCGCTGCCGGCAGCTCCACCGCCGCGCCCAGGGCCGCCGGGCCGGTGACGCACGCCTCCGCAAGCGCCACCGCGAGCCCGCCTTCGGCGCAGTCGTGCGCGGAGCGCAGCAGGCGCGCCCCGATGGACGCGCGGCAGGCCTCCTGCACCCGGCGCTCGAGGCCCAGGTCGAGCGGAGCCAGCCGCCCCGCCGCGCGCCGATGCAGCGCCCAGAGATACTCCGACCCGCCCAGGCTCACCGCGTCCGGCCCGATGAGGGCGATGCGGTCCCCCTCCTGCTGGAACCACTGGGTGGCCCGCGCCTCGACGTCCTCCAGGAGCCCCGCCATCCCGATCACCGGAGTGGGCAGGATCGCCTGGCCGAGAGTCTCATTGTAGAAGGAGACGTTGCCGCCGACCACCGGGATGTCCAGCGCGCGGCAGGCCTCGGCGATCCCCGCCACCGCCTCCTTGAACTGCCACAGGATCTCCGGGCGCTCGGGCGAGCCGAAGTTGAGACAGTCGGTGAGGCCGAGAGGCCGCGCTCCGGAGACCGAGAGGTTGCGGGCGGCCTCGGCCACGGCCATGGCGGCGCCCCGACGGGGGTCGAGGTAGACCTGTCGGGCATTGCAGTCGGTGGTGACGGCGACACCCTTGGGAGTGCCCTTGATCCGGAGCACGCCGGCGTCCGAGCCCGGCAGCACCAGCGAGTTGATCCCGACCTGGGTATCGTACTGCCGGTACACCCAGAGCTTGGAGGCGATGGCCGGGGTCGCGAGCAAGGCGAGGAGCGCGCGCTCGGACGGGACCGGGGGCAGCGTCAGCGGGTCGAAGGCCTCGAGCGCGTCCTGCCAGTCCGGCCGCGCCACCGGCTTCTCGTACACCGGCGCCTCGTCGGCGAGCGCCTTCACCGGCACCTCCGCCACCACCTCGCCGTGCATGCGCGCACGGAGCATGCCGTCGCCGGTCACGCGCCCGATCTCGACGGCGTCCAGCTCCCACTTGGCGAACACCGCCCGGATCTCGTCTTCGCGGCCCCGCGCGCTCACGAGGAGCATCCGCTCCTGCGACTCCGACAGCATGATCTCGTACGGCGTCATGTTCCGCTCGCGCTGGGGCACGCGGTCGAGGTCGACTTCCATGCCGGTGCCTGCGCGCGCCGGCATCTCCGAGCAGGCGCAGGCGAGCCCCGCCGCGCCCATGTCCTGGATGCCCAGCACCGCGCCGGTGGCCATCGCCTCGAGGCACGCCTCGAGCAGCAGTTTCTCCGTGAAGGGATCCCCCACCTGCACGGTGGGGCGCCGCTCCTCCGCGCCCTCGTCGAAGGTCGCGGAGGCCATCGTGGCGCCGTGAATGCCGTCGCGCCCGGTCTTGGCGCCCACGTAGAAGACGGGGTTGCCCACGCCCTCGGCGCGCGCGCGGAAGATGCGGTCGCGGGGGACCAGGCCCACCGCCATCGCATTGACGAGGGGATTGCCGGCGTACTCGGGCGCGAAGCCGACCTCCCCTCCGAGATTCGGCACGCCGAAGCAGTTGCCGTACCACGAGATGCCCGACACCACGCCTTCCAGAAGACGGCGCGCCTTGGCGTCGCGGGGATCGGCAAAGCGCAGCGAATCAAGCACCGCAATGGGCCGCGCACCCATGGTGAAGATGTCGCGCAGGATCCCGCCCACACCGGTGGCCGCGCCCTGGAAAGGCTCGATGAACGAGGGGTGGTTGTGGCTCTCGATCTTGAACGTCAGGGCGAGACCGTCACCGAGGTCGACGATGCCCGCGTTCTCGCCGGGACCCTGGAGCACGTGCGGGGCCTGGGTGGGCAGCCCGCGGAGGAACACGCGCGAGTGCTTGTAGGCGCAGTGCTCGGACCAGAGCGCGGAGAAGAGGCCCAACTCGGTGAAGCTCGGCTCGCGTCCGAGCCGTCGGATGATGCGGTCGTACTCCTCGGCGGTGAGGCCGTGGCTGAGGGCGAGCTCTTTCGTGACCTTAGGCTCGGCCCAGGTCACCCCGTCCCCGTTTCACGCCGATGACCTATCGCTTGAGGAACGTGCCGTCCTCGACGAGGCTGCCGAGGAGGGAATTGAAGATCAGGAGCCCGTCAATGCCGCCCACGGCCTTCTCGGCCGCGCGCTCGGGATGGGGCATCAGCCCCAGCACGGTCCCTTCCTCGTTGACGATGCCCGCGATGTTCTCCAGCGAGCCGTTGGGGTTGGCGTCCTTCGTGAGACGGCCGTCCTCCTCGCAGTAGCGGAACACGATCTGGCCCTTTTCGCGCAGGCTCCGCAGGGTGGCCCCATCGCAGTAGTACTTCCCCTCGCCGTGCGAGATCGGCATCTTGAGGACCTGGGCCGGGCGCATGGCGCGGGTGAAGGGCGTATCCGCGTTCTCGGTGCGGAGGTGCACGTACTGGCAGCGGTACTGGAGGGACTCGTTGCGGGAGAGCGCGCCGGGCAGCAGCCGCGCCTCGCAAAGAATCTGGAAGCCGTTGCACGAGCCGAGCACGAGGCCGCCACGCGCGACGAACTCGGGCAGCGCCTCCACCACCGGCGAGCGGCCCGCCACCGCACCCGCTCGGAGATAGTCACCGTAGGAGAAGCCCCCGGGCAGGACCACGCAGTCGTAGCTGGAAAGGTTGGACTCGCGATGCCAGATGTAGCTGACCGGCTGCCGGAGCACCTCGCTGATCACATAGTGAAAATCGCAGTCGCTCCACGTGCCTGGGAACACCACCACGCCGAATCTCATGGACGTTGAACGCCCCTCCTTTGGTGGTTGCTCCCACACTCTACCCTGCCCCTAGGATTCTGGCAAGGGCGTCGGGGCGTTCCCGCGCGCGACCGCTCAGCTCTCGGTCAGGATCTCGACCGTGAAGTCCTCGGTGACGGGGTTGGCGAGGAGGCGAGCGCACATTTCCTCCACGCGGCGGCGTGCGCGGGCGGCGTCGGGGGCCTCCACCTCGAGGTCCAGGACCTTGCCGACCCGCAGCTCGCGGACCTCGCCGAAGCCCAGGCCTTCCAGCGCGCGCTTCACGGAAGTCCCCTGCACGTCGAGAATGCCCGGCTTGAGCCGGACGAGCACGCGCGCTTTCACTGCTGCGGCACGACCCTGCGATACACTTCCTGATACGCCTCTTCGACTCCGCCGAGGTCCCGCCGGAAGCGATCCTTGTCGAGCTTTTCGCGGGTGGTCGCGTCCCAGAGCCGGCAGGTGTCGGGGCTGATCTCGTCGCCGAGGAGGAGCGTCTTCCCGGCCCGGCCGAACTCCAGCTTGAAGTCCACCAGGAGCAGCTGCTTCTTCCGGAGGTAGGGCACCAGCACCGTGTTGATCCGGAGCGCGGTCCGCTTGATCCAGGCCAGCTCGCGCGGGGTGGCCAGCTTGAGCATCCGCACGTGGTCGTCGTTGATCATGGGATCGCCCAGGGGATCGGACTTGAGGTACAGCTCCACGATCGGCTGACGGATCGCGGTGCCCTCGGGGAGTCCCGTGCGCTTGGCGAGGCTCCCCGCCACCACGTTGCGCACGATGGTCTCGATCTTGATGATGTCGAGCCGCCGGCAGAGCATCTCCCGGTCCGACAGGGTGGCCATGAAGTGGGTGGGGATGCGCGCCTTGCCCAGGCGCTCGAAGATCGTCGCCGACATGCGGTTGTTCACCACGCCCTTGCCCACGATCGTGCCGCGCTTCTCGGCATTGAACGCGGTGGCGTCGTCCTTGAAGTACTGGATGACGAGCCCCGGCTTGTCGGTCGTGTAGACGATCTTGGCCTTGCCCTCGTAGATCTTGTCGCGTTTTTCCATGGCGGCTGCCCTCAGGAGGTCGGACGGGAGTTCACGAAAGGTTCAACCGGCGGTAGATCGCGTCCACGTTCCGCAGGTACCAGGCGGGATCGAAGCACTCGGCCAGCGCGTCGGCATCGAGATGGGCGGTCACCCCGGGATCGGCGGCGAGCAGCGTCTGAAAGGACCGGCGGTCAGTCCACGCCCGCATGGCGTTCCGCTGCACGATCTCGTACGCGGCCTGCCGTGCGAGGCCCGCGCCGGTGAGGCGCAGCAGCACGCGCTGCGAGTACATGAGGCCGAAGCTCCGCTCGATGTTCTCGCGCATGCGCTCGGGGTAGACCCGGAGCCCCTCGAGGATTCCCGAGAAGCGGTGGAGCATGTAGTCGACCAGGATCGTCGAGTCGGGCAGGATCACGCGCTCCACCGAGGAGTGGCTGATGTCGCGCTCGTGCCACAGCGCCACGTTCTCGAAGGCGGCGCCCGCGTTGGCGCGAACGAGGCGCGCCAACCCGGTGATGTTCTCCGAGCCCACGGGGTTGCGCTTGTGGGGCATCGCGCTCGAGCCCTTCTGGCCCTCCGCGAACGGCTCCTCGACCTCGCCGATCTCGGTGCGCTGGAGCGAGCGGATCTCCACCGCGATCTTCTCCAGCGAGGCGGCGACGATGGCGAGCGTCGCCACGAATTCGGCGTGGCGGTCGCGCTGCACGATCTGGCTGGACACCGGCGCCGGCTCGAGCCCGAGCAGATGGCAGGCCTCCTCCTCGACGTCGGGGTCGATGTGGGCGAAGGTGCCCACCGCCCCCGAGATCTTCCCCACCCGCACCGTCTCGCGGGCCCGACGCAGCCGCTCGAGGTTGCGCCCGGCCTCCGCGTACCAAAGGGCGGCCTTGAGGCCAAACGTCATCGGCTCGGCATGGATGCCGTGGCTCCGGCCCACGCAGAGGGTGCGCTTGTGGGTGATGGCGAGCGCGCGCAGGGCGCCGCGCAGCCGCTCGAGCCCGGCGAGGAGCAGGTCGGAGGCCTCCTGGAGCGAGAGCGCCAGCGCGGTGTCGAGCACGTCCGACGAGGTCATGCCGATGTGGACGTAGCGCGAGTCGGTCCCGATCGACTCCTCGAGGTTGGTGAGGAAGGCGATCACATCGTGACGCGTGGTCTGCTCGATCTCATCGATACGATAGGGGTCGACCCTGGCTTTGGCCTTGATCCGGTTCAGCGCATCGCCGGGGATGAGGCCCCGCCGGGCGTAGACCTCGCAGACGGCCAGCTCGACGCGCAGCCAGTTGGCGTACTTCGCCTCCTGGCTCCAGATCCGGGCCATCTCGGGGCGGCTGTAGCGGTCGATCATGTTAACGCGCGAATATATCGCGAGGCAGGTTGCGCTTGTCGACCGGCCCCAACGTCATCAGGGTGAGGAGGTCCTCGTCGAAGACGCGGTGCAGCAGCGCCTCCACCTCCTCGGGGCGGACGTCGTCGAACGCGCTGAGCATGTCGTCCAGCGTGAGGAAAGAGCCGAAGCGGAGCTCCTGCTTCGCCAGGCGGTTCATGCGGCTGGAGGTGGACTCCAGCGAGAGCATGAGATTGCCCTTCAAGTGATCCTTGGCTCGGCGCAGCTCCTCGGCCGCGATCCCGTCCTTCTTGATCGCCCGCACTTCCTTCATCACCGCGCGGAGCACCTTGGCGTAGTTCGCCGGCTCCGTCCCCGCGTACACGTAGAGCAGGCCGGTGTCGCGGTAGGGCTGAGTGCCAGAGTGCACGGAGTACACCAGGGCCTGACGCTCGCGCACCTCCTGGAACAACCGCGAGGACATGCTGCCGCCGATGACGTCGTTGAGGAGGTAGAGGGCATAGCGCTCGGGCGAGGTGTCGGCGACGCCGGGGAACCCGAGCACGAGGTGCACCTGCTCGAGGGCCTTGGCGACCAGGTGAATGCCCGGATGCAGCGTGGGCGCGGTCAGTGTCCGCGGCGCCGCCGGCCGCTCCCAGCCGTCGACCCGCGCGGCGAAGAGATCGCGAACCCGATCGTGCTCGACGTGCCCGGCCACCGCCACCGTGATGCGCCCGGGCACGTACTCCTCCTGGAAGTGCCGGAGGATGGTGGCGCGGTCGAACTCCTTCACGCGATCCCATGCGCCCAGGATGGGCCGGCCCAGCGGATGCCCTGCCCAGACCTGCTCCGCGTGGAGATCGTGGATCAGGTCGTCGGGCGTATCCTCCACCATCTTGATCTCCTGGAGGACCACCGACTTTTCCTTTTCGATGTCGTCCGCGGACAAGAGGGGTTGCATGAGGATGTCGGTGAGGAGATCCACGGCGAGCGGGAGATGCTCATCCAGCACGCCCACGTAGAAGCAGGTGTGCTCCTTCGCGGTGAAGGCGTCCATGTGACCCCCCACCGAGTCGATGGCGCGGGCGATCGCCTCCGCCGAGCGGATGGCCGTCCCTTTGAACACGAGGTGCTCGATGAGGTGGGAGATCCCGCCCCGGTCCTCCGGCTCGACCCGCGACCCGGTGTCGACCCACACCCCCACCGCCACCGAGCGCACGTGGGGCATGGCCTCGGTGACGAGGCGGATGCCGTTGGGGAGAACGGACTTCCGGTAGCCTTCCGGCACTACGAGGCTCCGGACGGCGCGACCTTGAGCTGCTCCTTTTCCGCCAGCGCGGGCTGATCGCGCAGCGCGGTCTTCCGCGACAGACGCATCTTCCCGTTGCCGTCGATCTCGATGACCTTGACCACCACGGTGTCGCCCTCGGTGAGGACGTCCGACACCGCGCGGATCCGATTCTCGGCGATCTGGGAGATGTGCAGCAGCCCTTCCGTTCCCGGGATCACCTCGACGAACGCCCCGAACTCCTTGATGCTCTTCACCTTGCCCACGTAGATCCGGTCCAGCTCCACCTCGCGGCAGATGTCCTGGATCATCCCGAGGGCGGCCTGGGCGGCGTCGTTGCTGGACGAGAAGATCGTCACCTTGCCGTCGTCCTCGACGTCGATCTTGGCGCCGGTCTTCTCCTGGATGCCGCGGATGACCTTGCCGCCGGGGCCGATGATCTCGCGGATCTTCTCGGGGCGTATCTTGATCGTGACGAAGCGCGGCGCGTACGGCGACAGCGTCGCCCGCGGCCCCTTGATGGTCTCGGCCATCTTCTCGAGCACGTGCAGGCGTGCCTCGCGCGCCTGGGCGAGCGCCTGGCGCATGATGTCGATGGACACACCTTTGATCTTGATGTCCATCTGGAGCGCGGTGATGCCCTTCTCGGTGCCGGCCACCTTGAAGTCCATGTCGCCGTAGTGGTCCTCGGTGCCCATGATGTCGGTCAGGATACCGACCCTGTCGCCCTCCTTCACCAGCCCCATCGCGATCCCGGCGACCGGCGACTTGAGCGGCGCGCCCGCGTCCATGAGGGCCATCGAGGCCCCGCAGACCGTGGCCATGGAGGACGAGCCGTTGGACTCGAGGATGTCCGAGACGACGCGGATCGTGTAGGGGAATTCCTCCTTGGACGGCAGCACCGCTTCGATGGCCCGGTGCGCCAGGGCCCCGTGGCCGGTCTCGCGCCGGCTGGTCGTGCCGAAGCGCTTCACCTCACCCGTGGAGAACGGTGGGAAGTTATAGTGCAGCATGAATCGACGGTATATATCTCCCTCGAATGACTCGATTTTCTGCTCGTCGTTCTTGGTGCCAAGCGTGGCCGCCACCAGGGCCTGGGTCTCGCCCCGGGTGAAGAGCGCGGAGCCGTGGGCCCGCGGAAGATACTCGACCTCGGACCAGATCGGCCGGACCTCCTTCACGCTGCGCCCGTCGACGCGGATCCCCTTGTCAACGATGAGGCGGCGGACCTCGGCCTTTTCGACCTTCTCGAAGTAGTCGCGCACCTTGGGGAGCGAGGACTCGTCGGCCCCCACCGCCTGGCTCACCTCTTCGAACACGGCCTCGATGGCGCGGGCCCTCGCCTGCTTCTCATGGATGGACAGGGCCTGCGCGATCTTGGCGGAGGCGAGCTCCTTCACCCGTGCGGCAAGGGCCGGATCGGCGCCGGCATCGGCGTCGAACGCGATGCGGGGCCTCCCCGTCTTGGCCATCAGGTCCTTCTGGATGCGGGCCAGCGCCTTGCACTGCTCGTGGCCGAAGGCGAGGGCCTCGAGCATCTTCTCCTCGGGGATCTCCTTGCCGCCGGACTCCACCATGAGGATCGCGTCCTCGGTGCCCGCGATCACGATCTCGAGCGGGGAGCCGTTGAGCTGCGCGTAGGTGGGATTGGCCACGAGCTTGCCGTCGACCAGGGCGACCCGCACCGCCCCGATCGGGCCGTCGTAGGGGAGGCCCGAAAGCGCCAGCGCCGCGGACGTTCCCACCATGGCGAGCACGTCGGGGTCGTGCTCGTTGTCGGCGGAGATGACGAAGTTGATGACCTGGATCTCGTTCCGGAAGTTCTTGGGGAAGAGCGGGCGCACCGGCCGGTCGATGAGCCGGCAGGTCAGGGTCTCCTTCTCATCGGGGCGGCCTTCGCGCTTGAAGAAGCCGCCGGGTATCTTGCCGCCCGCGTAGGCGCGCTCCCGATACTCCACGGTCAGCGGCAGGAAGTCGCGGCCCTCCATGGGCGCCTTCGCGTAGACGACGGTGGAGAGGACCATGGTGCCGCCGGCGCGCACCACGACTGCGCCGTCGGATTGCTTGGCAACCTTGCCCGTCTCGATCGAGAGGGTGGTGCCGCTGATGGATGTCTGAACAGAGTGAGTCATATGCGTGTTGAGCCTCCAGCTGGGGGTGTTGCAATCGGTGAATGAGCCCGGCGAGGCCGGGCGTGGAAGAGGAAACGAGTATCGGGCTCCGCCGTCACTTGCGGATCCCGAGCTTTTCGGTCAAGGCCCGGTAGCGCTCCGCGTCCTTCTTGCGGAGATACTCGAGCAGCCCACGGCGCTTGCCGATGAGCATGAGGAGCCCCCGCCGGGAGTGATGGTCTTTCTGGTGGTTCTTGAAGTGATCGGTGAGGCCGGTGATGCGCTCGGACAAGAGCGCGATCTGTACTTCCGGCGACCCCGTATCGCCCTCGTGGGTGCGGAACTGCTCCACGAGGCTTTTCTTCTTCTCGACGGACAGACGCATGACGACTCCTCCCGGGGGATCCCCCCCCAATCGCCCAGCCCCCAGAGCACCGAACAACCGCTCCGTTAAGGCGGGTTCAAGAAAGTGTTTAGAAAATCAACCGTTCCGCTGAAAGGTACCACGGCCTGCGCCGGGTGTAAAGACTCTCGGCACCCGAAGCGGTCACTCCGGGTCGGGCAGATGCGGGACGGCGGCGCGCGCGGTCTCGATGTCGGCCATGACCTGCTGCTTGAGCAGGTCCACGCTGCCGAACTTCATCTCGGGGCGGAGACGCTGATAGAAGGCCAGAGTCAGCGGCCGGTCATAGAGGTCGCCCGAGAAGTCCAGGAGAAAGGCCTCGATCCAGTACTGGTTGTCGCCGAACGTCGGCCGGTAGCCGATGTTCACCACCGCGCCCGCGCTCCCGCCGGCGAAGGCGGCCCGCGCCACATACACGCCGGGCGGGAGCAGCACCGCGCGATCCGGGCGGAGGTTCGCGGTGGGAAAGCCCAGCGTGCGGCCCCGGCCCGCGCCCCGCAGCACGGGGCCGCTGATCGTGTAGGGATGGCCCAGGAAGCGGCGGGCCCGGGCAGGATCGCCCTCCCGCAGCGCTTCCCGGATGGCGCTGGAGGACACCGTCTGTCCGTCCACCTTGAGCGGCGGCAGGACATGGGTCACGAAGCCGTGACGCGTTCCCAGCGACTGGAGCAGCGCCGAGGTGCCGCGCGCGTCGCGGCCGAACGTGTGGTTGTAGCCGACCACAACTTCCCTCACACGGAGCCGCGAGACCAGGACGTCGGCCACGAAGGCCTCGGCCTCCATGTGGGAGAAGTCGAGCGTGAACGGGATCACCAGCGTGGCGTCGAGGCCCTGCCGTCCCATCCGCTCGAGATTTTCCGCGGGCGAGGCGATCGGCACGGGCGCCCGGTCCGGGTTGAGCACGACGGCGGGATGCGGCTCATAGGTGCAGGTCAGCGCGGACACGCCGAGCGCCCGCGCGCGCTCCACGGTGGTGCGGAGGATCTTCACGTGCGCGAGGTGGATGCCGTCGAAGGCGCCGAGCGCCGTCACCGACGGCGCCAGCTCAGCGGGGAACGACGGGAGTCCGTGGAGGATCCGCATGGAGGAGTCGCTCGGGCTTGACGAGCTCGCCCTGTCCCTCGCCCACGCCGAGAAGGGCGCCGTCGGCGCCGTACACGCGCAGGAGCCCGGTGCGCCCCGAACCGCCGGGCACCGACTGGCCGTGGACGAAGGCCTGCGTGGCGCGGGCGTCGAGCGTGAGCGCCGGCAGCTCGAGGAGCGCCGAGTCGAGAGGGCGGAGCTGCGTCCAGAGCGCCGCGCCCTCGCGGGCCTCGCGCAGCGTGTCCCAGGGCACCGCGTCGTCCAGGTGATAAGGGCCGACGCGGGTACGAACGAGGCGGGACAGCGAGGCGCCCGTGCCGAGGGCCTCGCCCAGATCGGCGGCGAGGGTCCGCACGTAGGTGCCCTTGCCGCAGCGCACGCGGAAGGTCACCTCGGGGAGCGCCAGCGCCTCAAGCGTGATCGCGTGGACCATCACCTTGCGCGGCGGCCGCGCCACCTCGGCGCCCTCGCGCGCCAGCTCGTAGAGCCGCCGTCCCTCGTGGTGGAGCGCCGAGTACATCGGCGGGATCTGCTCGATCTCACCCACGAAGCGTGCGAGCGCGGCGGCGATGGCAGCGCCGTCGAGAGGAGGTACGGGCCGCTCGCGCAGCACCGTCCCGGAGGCGTCTTGCGTGTCGGTGGTCAGGCCGAGCCGCGCCGTCGCCACGTACTCCTTGTCGAGCGCGGTGAGATAGGGCGTGAGCTTGGTCCCCTCGCCCACGAGGATGGGCAGAACCCCGGTGGCGTCGGGATCGAGGGTGCCGCCGTGGCCGACCTTGGGCGCTCGCAGCAGGCGGCGAAGATGCGCGACCACCTGGAAGGACGTCACGCCCGGTCCCTTCTCGACGGCGAGAATACCGGAGCGCGTGGCGCCGGCGCGCGCGGCGGTCACCGGACGGGCGCGGTGAGGGCCTCGCGAACCGCCGCGAGCACCGTGGTGGTGGCGTCGTCGAGGGAGCTCGACAGGGTGCAGCCCGCCGCGTTCTCGTGGCCGCCACCGCCGAAGCGCCCCGCGATCCGATTCACCGGGATCTCGCCCTTGCCGCGCAGGCTCACCTTCACCTTCCCGGGCGCTTCCTCGCGAAGCACCACCGCCACCTTCACGCCGGCGATGGAGCGGGGATACGTCACCACGTCTTCCGCCGCCATGAAGTCCTCGCTCACAAGCCCGCGCGGCACGGTCAGCCAGGCCACCGCGCCGTCCGGGCTCACCTCGACACGGCGCAGCAGCTCGCCCAGCTCGTTGAGGGCTCGGGGCGGCCGCCGCTGATAGAGCCAGTCGGTGACGAGCGCCGGCTCGGCGCCCGCGCGGGTGAGGTCCGCCGCGATCTGGAAGGTCCGCGCGGTCGTGTTGGAGTAGCGGAAGGAGCCGGTGTCGGTGTGGATGGCGGCGTAGAGGTTGAGCGCGACGTCCGCGGTCAGCGGCAGACCCAGGCGGCCGAGGAGCTCCCAGATCATCTCGCCGGTGGCCGCCGCCGAGGGGTCGATCCAGTCCACGGTCCCGTAGCGCCGGTTGTCCGGGTGATGATCGATGTTCAGCACCGCGCTGGCCGGGCCGCGCGCCTGTTCCAGCAGCCCTTCGGTGCGGGCATGGTTCGGGCAGTCGGTGAGCACGAGCACGTCGAACTGGCGCGGCGCGCGCGCCCAGACCTCGTAGCGCGCAGCGCCGGGCAGGAAGGACAGCACCTCGGGTACCGGATGCGGCCCCGCGAAGGTGGGCGGCCACCCCGCGCGCTCGAGGGCCAGCCCCAGCCCCAGCAGCGTGCCGAGCACGTCGGCGTCGGGATGCACGTGCCCGAGGAGCAGGACCTCGCCCGTCCGGCGCTTCAGGGCGTCGAGCAGCGCCGGCGGCGGCACCGTGGAGAACTCCGCCACGGCTAGTCCTCGTCCTCGACGGGGGCGCGGCGGTCGGGCTTGAGCCCCGCGAGCAACGCCTGCATCCGCGCCGCGTGCTCCATCGAGCGGTCGGGCCGGAAGGAGAGCTCGGGGGTGACGCGCAGGTCGAGCGTCTTGCGGAGCGCGCCCCAGATGTAGCCGCGGGCGCTCTCCAGCGCCTTGAAGGACGCCACCCACTTGTCCTCGGGTCCGAGCACCGAGACGAAGACCTTGGCCTGGCGCAGATCGGGCGTCACGTTGACCTCGGTGATGGTCACCCAGCCGAGGCGTGGATCCTTGAGCTCGCGTTGGACGAGCCGCGAGATCTCCTCGCGCATCAGCTGATTCACTCGCTCGAGTCGCTTGCCTTGCATATCGGTTGTCCGCCCGCCGTCTAGAGAATCTCGACCTCGACGTTGGTGATGTACCCGTCGAGGTTGTCCTCGATGAAGTCGACGGCCTTGGAGATGACCTCGTTGGCGTGCCGGGAGTCGCCGGAGACGTAGGCAAGCGCCAGGGTCGCCCGCTGCCAGAGATCGTGGTGATCGACCTCGGCGACGGAGAGCTCGAAGCGGTGCCGGAGCTTCTCCTTGAGCCCCTTGAGGGCGTGCCGCTTGCCCTTGAGCGATCCCACGTCGGGGAGGTGCAGCTCCACGGTGCCGACCGCCACCCGCGCTCCCGACATCGGCTAGAGCGTCCGGGCCACCTCTTCGGTGGTAAAGGCCTCGATGATGTCCCCCGCGGCCACCCCCTTGACGCCGTCCACGCCGATGCCGCACTCCAGCCCCTGCAGCACTTCGCGCACGTCGTCCTTGAACCGCTTGAGGGAGGAGATGGTGCCCTCGCCCTGGAGCGTGTCGCCGCGCTTCACCCGCACGCGGGCGCCGCGCACCATCTTTCCCTCCGTCACCGAGGAGCCGAAGATGAGGCCCAGCTTGGAGATGGGGAACAGCTGGCGCACCTGCGCGCGTCCGAGGATCGTCTCGCGGATCTCGGGCGCGAGCATGCCGGACAGCGCCGCCCGGACGTCGTTGATGACGTCGTAGATGATACTGTAGCTCCGCACGTCCACTCCATCGGCCTGCGCCTGGCTGGCCGCCTTCGCGTCCGCCTTCACGTTGAAGCCGAGCACGATGGCGTTGGAGGCGGAGGCGAGCATGACGTCCGACTCGTTCACCGCGCCCACCGAGCCGTGGATGACCTTGAGCTTGACCTCGTCGGTGGAGAGACGCTCCAGCGATTCCGTGAGCGCCTCCACCGAGCCCTGCACGTCGGCCTTCAGGATGAGCCGCAGCTCCTTGACCTCGCCGGACTCGATCTGCTTGTGCAGCTCCTCCAGGGTGACGCGAGCGCTGCCCTTGCCCTTGAGCTTCTCGCGCTCGGCCCGAACGGTGGCGATCTGCCGCGCCTTGCGCTCATCGGCCACCACCAGCAGCGTGTCGCCCGCCTGGGGCACGCCGGAGAGGCCGAGGATCTCCACGGGATCGGCGGGGCCCGCCTTCTGCGCCTTCTTGCCGCGGTCCGAGAACATCGCGCGGACGCGGCCGGACTGCGAACCCACCACCACCGCGTCGCCCTCCTTGAGCGTGCCCGACTGGATCAGCGCGGTGGCCACGGGGCCGCGACCGCGGTCAAGCCGGCCTTCCACGATGACCCCGCGGGCGGCGCGGTTGGGATTGGCCTTGAGCTCGAGGATCTCGGACTGAAGCGCGGTCATCTCGAGGAGCTGCGCAATGCCGTCGCCGCGCTTCGCCGAGGTGTGCACGAAGATCGTCTGCCCGCCCCAGTCCTCCGGGACCAGCCCGTGATTGGACAGCTCACGCTTGACGCGATCGGGCTCGGAGCCCGGCTTGTCGATCTTGTTCACCGCCACGATGATCGGCACGTCCGCCGCCTTGGCGTGGTTCACCGCCTCCACCGTCTGCGGCATCACGCCGTCGTCCGCCGCCACCACCAGGATGACGATGTCGGTCGCCTTCGCGCCCCGGGCCCGCATGGCCGTGAAGGCCTCGTGACCCGGTGTGTCCAGGAACGTGACCTTGCCGTGGCTCGTGTCCACCTGATAGGCGCCGATGTGCTGGGTGATGCCCCCCGCCTCCTTCTCGGCCACGCGCGTCTTGCGGATCGCGTCGAGCAGCGAGGTCTTACCGTGGTCGACGTGACCCATGACCGTCACCACCGGGGGCCGCGCCTTGAGCTGGCTCGGATCCGTCTCTTCCTCCTCCAGCACGTCGCCCTCGAGCGACCGCACCTCCACGTCGAAGTTGAACTTGTCCGCGACGAGCTTGGCTGCGGTCGGATCCAGCACCTCGTTGAGGGTGGCCATGACGCCGAGCTCGAGGAGTGCCTTGATGACCTCGCCCGACTTCCGGCGCATGGCCGCGGCGAGCTCGCCGACCGTCACGGATTCCGGCAGCTTGATCAGCTCGCGCTTGACCTCGGCGGGGGGCTCGGGCGCCGCGGGCGCGGGCCTGGGCTCGGGCGGCCGGACGGCGGCCGGGGCCGGAGCCGGCGGCGCGGGCGCGACGGGAGCAGCGGCGGCGGGCGCCGCCGCCGGACGCATGGGCGGTGCGGGCGGCACCGGACGCGCGGGCGACGGCGGCACGATGCGCGGGGTGGCGGTGAGGGGCTGGCGCGAGGGCGGAACGCCCGGGCGCACCGGGGGGGTCGGCGTGACGGGACGGCGCGACGCCACCGGCGGCGCTGCGGGGGGCGCCGCCGCCGCGGGACGAACGGGGGCCGGCGCCGGCCTCGGAGGCTCGGCGATGGGAGCGGCCCGCGACGGCTCGATCACCGGCGCGGGCCGCTCCGCCGCGGGCGCGGGGCGTGGCGACTCCACCGCGGACGCCGCCGCCGCAGGGGCGATCTCGCCGGGGGCGGCGGGAGCGGGACGGAAAATCGTGGCCGCGGGCTTGACGACCTCGGCGGCTGGCGGGATGTCGGGATCCTCGACCTTGACGGCCGCGGGCTTCGCGGCGGTCTTGCGCGCGGGCTTGGGCTTGGCGGCGGCGTCGCCGGCTTCGCCCTCGACGGGCGCGGCCTTGGGCTTGGCAACGCGCTTAGGCTTGACGGGCTCGGGGGGCAGCTCGCGCCCCCGTCCGAGCTTCATGCGCAGCTCGTTCGCCGTCGCGTTGTCGAGCGGCGTCATCGCGCGCTTGCCCTTGTGGCCCATGCTGTCGAGGGCCAGCAAGAGATCCTTGCTGGTGACTCCCAGCTCCTTCGCCAGGTCAATAACCTTCAGACGTCCCGCCAATGCTCGTCTCCTTTGCGCTCCACCCACTTCAGTATCTCACCGACGCTCTCAGCCGGCCCCCTTGTGGGACGCCGGAAGGCATGGTCGAGGCGCCCCTTGCGCAGCGCGGCGGTCAGGCACTCCGCCGTCGGGCACGCATACACCCCCCGCCCTGCCCTCTTGCTCCTCCCGTCCACCCGCGCGACCCCGTCCGCGCCGCGCGTGAGGCGCATCAACTCGTCCTGCGGCCGCACCTTGCGGCAGCCCAGGCAGGTGCGCCGCGGCGCCTCACGCTTCACCCCGCCGTCGACCGGGTCTCGTCCTCCGGCCCCGCACTCTCGGCGCCGGCCGACGCGGCCGATCCCTCGTCGGCGTCCGGCTCGGACGCCACGGTCTCGGGATGCGCCTCCACCCATTCGGTCGCCGCCTTGAGAATGGCCGCGGCCTTGGTGACCCCCACACCCGGGACCGCCTCGAGCGCCTCGAGGCCCGCGCGCACGATGCGCGCCGGCGAGAACAGACCCGCGTCGGTGAGCCGGTCCACCATCTGCGCGCCCACGCCCTGGAAGCTCGCCAGGGCCGCACGGCCGGCGGCGCGCTCCTCCTCCTCCAGACGGCGCTCCTCCTCCAGCTCGCCCTCGCTCTTGATGTCCACGCGAAGCCCGGTCAGCTTGGCCGCCAGACGCGCGTTCTGCCCCCGCTTGCCGATGGCGAGCGAGAGCTGATTGTCGGGGACGACCACGAGCACCGAGCCCTGCTCGCCTTCCCCCTCGGGCTCGCTCACCCTCACCGACGAGACCTTGGCCGGAGACAGCGCGCGCGACACGAAGGCGCCGGGATCCGGCGCCCACTCGACGATGTCGATCTTCTCGCCCCGCAGCTCGCGGCTGATGACCTGGATGCGAGTGCCGCGCAGTCCCACGCAGGCCCCGATGGGATCCACGTCTCGCTTCGTCGAGGCGACGGCGACCTTCGCCCGCTCCCCCGCTTCACGCGCGGCGGCCCGCACCTGCACGATGCCCTCGGCGATCTCCGGGATCTCCGCCTCGAAGAGCCGGGCGAGGAAGCCCGGATGCGTGCGCGAGAGCATGATCTGTGGGCCCTTGGCGGTCTTCTTCACCTCGAGCACGTAGGCGCGCACGCGGTCGCCGGGATTGTAGCGCTCGCCGGGGATCTGCTCGCGCTCCGTGATCACGCCCTCCGCCTTGCCCAGCTCCACGATCACGTTCCGCTTCTCGATGCGGTGCACGACGCCGCGGACAATCTTGCCCTCCTTGTCGATGAAATCGGAGTAGATCGCGTCCCGCTCCGCGTCGCGCACACGCTGCAGGATCACCTGCTTGGCGGTCTGGGCGGCGATGCGTCCGAACTCCTGCGGAGGCAGCTCCACCTCGATCTCGTCGTCCAGCTCGGCGTCGCGGTTGAGCGCGCGGGCCTCGGCCAGGCGGATCTCGAGCTTGGGATCGCTGACCGTCTCCACGACTTTCTTCCGGGCGAACACCTGCAGCGAGCCGGTGTGGCGGTCCAGGTGCATGCGAACGTTGTCCGCCACGCCCATCGTCTTCTTGGACGCCGACAGCAGGGCGGACTCCAGCGCCTCGAAAAGGACCTCGACCCCGATCCCCTTCTCGTTGCCGATCTGCTGAATGACGTAGATGAGCTCTTTGTTGATCACGACCCACCCTGTCTCTTATTGAACAGCGCGGGCTCCAGCCGCGCCTTGCTGAGGAGCCGCCGCGGCACCGCGCACGGCGCACCTCCTGCCTCCTCCACCGTCAGCGACTCCGACGTCACCGCGACCAGCACGCCCGTGAGCTCGCGCCGCCCCTCTAGGGGCTCGCGTACCCAGCAGTGCACCTCGCGACCCACCGCCCACGCGAACTCGCGGTCCTTCTTGAGCTCGCGATCCAGGCCCGGAGACGACACCTCGAGGTCGTACGGCTCGGGAATGAGGCCGGACACATCCAGCACGTCGCCCATCTCGCGGCTGAAGCGCTGGCAGTCGGCGATCCCGACGCCACCGGGCTTGTCGACATAGAAGCGGAGGACCCAGCGCCGCCCCTCGCGGCGCCACTCCGCGTCGACCAGGGACAGCCCGTGCGCCTCGAGGACCGGGGACGCCACGGCTTCGACGCGGCTGAGTCGCCCTTCCAGATCGCTCACCGCTCGTTGCCCCCCAAATCCTCAGAAAAAAAAGTGGGCAGAGCCCACTTTTGGCGACACTTTAGCACACGCGGGGGGGCCCCGCAACAGGGGTCAGGCGCGCGCGAGCCGGGCGGCGATCTCCTTCACGGTGGCGAGCACCTCAGCACGGGGGACTTTTCGGTCCTCGCGGGTCCCCCGCTCCCGGATCTCCACCACGCCGTCCTTGACGAGTCCCTGCCCCACCGTGATCCGGATGGGACAGCCGAGGAGGTCGGCGTCCTTGAACTTCACCCCGGCGCGCTCCTCGCGGTCGTCCATGAGCACCTCAAGCCCAGCCTCGGTCAGCTCACGATACATGGCCTCCGCGGCGACGGTCTGCGTGTCGTCCTTGCCCGCGATCGGGACCAGGTGGACCTGGAACGGACAGATGGCCCACGGCCAGATGATCCCGTCGGCGTCGTGGCGCTGCTCGACGGCGGCGGCGGCGACGCGCGCGGGTCCGATCCCGTAGGAGCCCATCACCACCGGCTTTTGCTGCCCCTGCTCGTCGAGATACGTCGCCCCGAGCGTGGCCGAGTACGTGGTGCCGAGCTTGAAGATGTTGCCGATCTCGATGACTCGCTCGACGGCGAGCGGCTTGCCGCAGCGCGGACACGCCTCCCCCGGCAGCGCCACCTGAAGGTCGACGAACTCCGTGGAGAAGTCGACGCCCGGCGCCACCCCGACGAGGTGATAGCCCTCGCGACCGGCCCCCACCACGTAGCGCCCGCTGCGCAGCGACTCGTCCGCCAGCACCCGGACGCCGCCCGGCGCCTTGACCGGGCCCACGGAGCCGGGCGCGACGCCTAGGTGCGTCTTCACTTCCTCGGGGTGGGCCGGCCGCGCCTCGCCGCCGAGGACGCGCGCGAGCTTGCGCTCGTGGAGCGCGTGGTCGCCCCGCACGAGCGCCAGCACCGGCCCGTTGGGCCCGATGAACAGCAGCGACTTTACCATGAGCGCCGGATCGATCCGCAGCTGGGTCGATACCTCCGCGATGGTCTTGGCCCCGGGCGTGGCGACCTCCGCGGGCGCGCTCCACGGGGCGTCCGGCGTGCCGGGCACTCCCCGGGCCAGCTCCACGTTGGCCGCGTAGCCGCACGCCACGCAGAGGGCCACGTCGTCCTCACCCGCCGAGCTGGGTGCCATGAACTCGTGCGAGCCCGAGCCGCCCATCATGCCGGGATCGGAGTCGACCACGATGTAGCGCACGCCGCAGCGCTCGAAGATCCGGCAGTAGGCGTCGTGGTGGGCGCGATACGAGCGGTCCAGCGCCTCCACATCCGGATCGAGGGTGTACGAGTCCTTCATGAGGAACTCGCGCGTGCGCAGCACGCCCGAGCGCGGCCGCGCCTCGTCCCGCTCCTTGGTCTGGATCTGGTACCAGATCTGCGGGAGGTCGCGGTAGGAGCGGATCTCCTTGGCCGCGAGCCAGGCGATGACCTCCTCGTGCGTCATCGCCAGGACCATGTCGCGACCGTAGCGGTCCTTCAAGCGAAACATCTCGGCGCCGATGGCGTCCCAGCGCCCCGACTGCTGCCAGATCTCCGCGGGGTGGAGCACCGGCATCGAGATCTCCTGCCCGCCGATGCGGTTCATCTCCTCGCGGATGATCGCGTTGACCTTGTCGAGCACCCGGAGGCCCAGCGGCAGGTACACGTAGAGGCCCGCCGCGAGCTGTCGCACCAGGCCCGCCCGGACCATGAGGCGATGG
The DNA here is from genome assembly GCA_035764725.1 of Candidatus Methylomirabilota bacterium. Lineage (NCBI taxonomy): Bacteria > Methylomirabilota (SeqCode) > Candidatus Methylomirabilota bacterium. The sequence continues at coordinate 22,953 of DASTYT010000027.1, forward strand.
CTCACCGCCTCCGCGTCGGCGGGATCGTCTCGCAGCGTCGGGATGAGGGCGCGCTTCCAGCGCACCGGGCTCAGGCTCCGGCGGGCTTGGCGGCGGAGGCGGCCGGGACCTTGTTGGGGCCGGGCACGCCGGGGTCGTACACGAGACGCGCCACCGGCTCGCCGCCCAGGATGTGGGACTGGACGATCTCGTCGAGGTCGGATTCCTGCACGCCGTGATACCAGACGTTGTCCGGGTAGGTCACGATCATCGGGCCGTGGCCGCACTGGGAGAAGCAGCCCGCCTTGTTGATCCGCACCTCGGTGTGCTTCCCCGCGATGGCGACGGCGGCACGCAGGGTCTTGACGAACTTCTCGACGTCACCCTGCTGCGGGCAGGTCTCGCCGGAGGTGCAGACGAAGACGTGACACTTGTACTGTCCCATGACGGAAGGCCCTCGCTCGCGTTAGCGGAAGAATCGGAAGACGTCGATCCGCACCAGATCGTTGTAGACCGCGAACACCATCAGCATGAGCAGCAGGACGAAGCCCACCTGCTGGGCGACTTCGCGCTTTCGCAGCGAGAGCGGGCGCCCGAGCACGGCCTCGCAGACGAAGAAGAGCAGGTGCCCGCCGTCCAGCATGGGCACCGGCAGGAGGTTCAGCAGGGCGAGGTTCACGCTGATCACCGCGGTGAAGAATGCCAGGCTGGGCAGCCCGTGACGGGCCTGCTCGCCCGCGGCCTGAGCGATCTGGATCGGTCCCCCGATGTTCGACCGGTCGAGCTGGCCCACCACGATCTTCCAGAGCCCGACCGCGGTGAGCGCGGTGACCTCGGCGGTCTTCTCGACGCCATCGCGCACCGCCGCCAGGGGATTCGAGCGCACGTAGCTGGCGGCGGGCTGCGGGCTGATACCGATGCGCCCGACCGTGGTCTCCTTGCCGTCCAGACCCCGGTCCTTGACCGCCTTCGGCGTCAGGGTGACCGTGAGGGTCTCGCTCCCGCGCCTCACCTCGAGGCGCGTGGGCTGATCGGCCCGCTTGCTGATGGTCTCGGCGAGATCGTTCCACGTGACCACGGGACGGCCCTCGATCGAGATCACGGTGTCGCCGGAGCGCAGGCCCGCCTGGGCGGCGGGATAGCCCGCCACCGCGTCCCCGATGGTGGGGGCGACGTGGGGGACGATGCCGAGGTCCCAGATCTCGCGCTCGTCCCCGAAGATGTCCTTCTCCATGACGCGGGTGGGCGCGAGGCTGAGCCGGCGCTCGGCGCCCGCCGGTCCGGTGACCGTGAGGTCGAGGGACTTGCCCTGGCCGTCGCGGACGAGCCGGGCGATCTCGTCCCAGTACTCCACGGGTCGCCCGTCAATGGCGCGGATGCGGTCGCCCGGGGCGAGCCCCGCCTTGGCCGCCGCGCCCTCCGGGATGACCCCGCCCACGGTCGCGGGCAGCATGGGCCGCCCCACGATCATGAACACGAGGGCGAAGATCACCGCGGCGAGCACGAAGTTCATCCCCGGCCCCGCGAACACGATGAGGAAGCGCGCGATGAGGGGCTTTGCGTTGAAGGCCTTCGCCGGATCCACGGTGGGACCGGCGCCGCCCTCCAGCGGGTTCTCGTCGTCGCCCATCATCTTCACGTAGCCGCCCATGGGAATCGCGGACAGGCAGTACTCGGTCTCCGGGCCGCGATAGCGCCACAGCACGGGGCCGAAGCCGATCGAGAAGCGCTCCACGCCCACGCCGGAGAGCCGGGCCATCACGAAGTGGCCCAGCTCGTGTATCACGATGAGGACACCGATGACGACGAGGAAGGCGAGGACAGACGTCATGCTGCGGCTCCCGCGGGCAACCAGCCCGCTACCAGGCGGCGCGTCTCCGCATCGACGGCCACGCAGGTCTCGAGATCGTCGAGCCGGCGCGGCGGCACGGTGTCAAGGGCCCGCGCGATCAGGGCCGGGATCTGCACGAAGCGGATGCGCCCGGAGAGGAAAGCGGCGACCGCGATCTCGTTGGCGGCGTTGAGCGCGACCGGCGCGACGCCACCCTCCACCAGCGCGCGGCGCGCGAGAGCCAGGCACGGGAAGCGGTCGGCGTCGGGCTCCTCGAAGGTCAGGGCGGCGAGCTTGGCGAGATCGAGCCGCTCCGCGGCGGCGGGGAGCCGGCCCGGATAGGTGAACGCGTAGAGGATGGGAATGCCCATGTCGGCCACGCCGAGCTGCGCGATCACCGACCCGTCCACGTACTCCACCATCGAGTGGATGATGGACTGCGGGTGCACGATCACCTGCACCTGCGCGGGCTCGAGGTCGAACAGCCACCGCGCCTCGATGATCTCCAGTCCCTTGTTCATGAGCGTGGCGGAATCCACCGTGATCTTGGCGCCCATCTTCCACGTGGGATGGTTGAGCGCCTGCTCCACCGTGACGTGCTCGAGCTCGGCCTTGGACATGCGACGGAACGGGCCCCCCGAGGCGGTCAGGAGGATGCGGTGCACTTCCGAGCGGTTGTGGCCCACCAGGCACTGGAAGATCGCGCTGTGCTCGGAATCCACGGGGAGCATCGCCACTCCCCGCGCGCGGGCCGCGGCGGTCATCAGGGCGCCTGCCATCACCAGCGGCTCCTTGTTGGCGAGCGCCACCGTCTTGCCCGCCCGGATGGCCGCCATGGTGGGGAGCAGGCCCGCTCCGCCCACGATCGCGGAGAGGACGAGATCGGCGGGCAGCTCGCCGGCGAGCGCGGCGAGACCGGCCTCGCCGCGCAGGATCTCGGGGTGCGGGCGAGGCAGCAGGCGCGCCACCGCGTCCACCGCGGCGGGGTCGGCGAGGGCGAGCGCGCGCGGGCGATGCTTCAAGCAGAGATCCGCCACCAGCTCCGGGTTCGAGCCGCGCGCGGCCAGGCCTTCCACGCGGAAGTCGCCGGGGAACTGATCCACGAGCTCGAGCGCGCGGCGGCCGACCGAGCCGGTGGCGCCGAGGAGGATCAGCCGCTTCATGACGCGCCCCGCACGTGGACGGCGTAGTAGAAGAGCACGGGCGTGTTGAAGAGCAGGCTGTCGATGCGATCGAGCATGCCGCCGTGGCCGGGGATGAGGCGGCCGGTATCCTTCACCCCCACGCTGCGCTTGAGCGCCGATTCGACCAGGTCGCCCACCTGCCCCACCACGCCGAGCATCAGCCCCACGAGGACGGCTCCGGACAGGGGCAGCGCGGGGAAGAACCACGCCCGAGCGATCAGCGCGGCGACGACCGAGACCACGAGCTGGGCGGCGGCGCCCTCCACCGTCTTCTTGGGGCTGATCAGCGGGGCGAGGGCGTGCCGGCCGAGGGCCGAGCCCACGAGGTAGGCGGCGGTCTCGCCGAGCCACGTGACCAACACGAGGAGCAGCACCCACTCCTTCCCGGCCTGGAGATCGCGCAGCCAGAAGGCATAGCCGAGCAGCCAGTTCACGTAGGCGATGCCGAACGCGGTCACCGTCATCCCTTGCCAGTCGATGTGTCCCTCGCGGGGCGGCCAGAGCATCGCGCAGAGCGTGAGCAGCAGCACACCGGTGAACGCGAAGCGCTCCGAGATGGGCAGGGCGAAGCTCGCCGTCACCAGGGTGCCGCCCACGAGCCCGAGGGCGCGGAAGACGCGGATGCCCGCTCGCTCGAACATGCCGGTGAGCTCCCACTGCCCCAGTGACGCCACCAGCACCACCGTCGCCCCGAACACCCAGATCGGCGCGCCCATCACGATCCACACGAACACGGGCAGGAGCACGAGCGTGCTCAGCCCCCGCTTGAGGAGCGCCGCTCCCCGCGAGGGCAGCGGCGCGTCGGCGGGGATGGGCACGCCGCTCGCTTCCGCCATCACACCCGCCCGAAACGGCGGTCGCGGCGCTGGTAGTCGGCGATCGCCACACAGAGGTCGCGCCCGCCGAAGTCGGGCCAGAGCGTGGGCGTCACCCACAGCTCGGTGTAGGCGATCTGCCACAGGAGAAAGTTCGACACGCGCATCTCGCCGCTGGTGCGGATCAGGAGATCGGGATCCGGCATGCCGTCGGTGTAGAGCACCCGCGACACCGCCGCCTCGTCGATCTCGCCGGGATCGCGCGCGCCGGCGCGCACCTCCTCGGCGAGCCGCCGCACCGCGTCCACCAGCTCGTCGCGCCCGCCGTAGTTCAGCGCGAGGACGAGGGTGAGGCCGGTGTTGGCGGCGGTCTCCGCCACCACGTGGTCCACGCGGCGCCGCACCCGCGCGGGGATCCCGTCGGCCCGGCCGATCACGCGGAATCGGACGTTCTTGGCCTGCAGATCGGGCAGCTCCCCGTCGATGGTCCGCTCGAGCAGGGTCATGAGGAACGACACCTCGTTCTCGGGACGCTGCCAGTTCTCCGAGGAGAACGCGTAGAGCGTGAGGAACTCCACACCCAGCTCGCCCGCCGCGCGCACCGTCTCGCGCACCGCCTTCACGCCCTGATGGTGTCCGGCCACGCGGGGCAGCCCGCGCCGGGTCGCCCACCGGCCGTTGCCGTCCATGATGATGGCGATGTGACGGGGGCGCGGGCGGGCCAGCACCCGCATGCGCAGCTCGTCTTCGGGAAGCCGCGAGAGATCGGTGACGGCCGCTCGGGAAGCGGGAGTGAACGCCATAACCTCGAATCTTACCGGAGGGACCGGTATGCTGCCAGCAAAAACACCTGTTTGGCGAGGCGCAGCCGCCGGCGAGCCGAGCGGATACACCATGCACTCCCGCGCGGAGCGCGGCGCCGTGCCGTGCGTCTCACTAGAGCGCGAGCACCTCAGCTTCCTTCTTCTTCGAGAGCTCGTCCACGCGGCCCACGAACTTGTCGGTCGTCTTCTGAATGGCGTCGTGGCCGCGACGCTCCTCGTCCTGGGACACCTTCTTGTCCTTGGCGAGGCCCTTCAGCTTGTCGTTGGCCTCGCGCCGGACGTTCCGGATCGCCACCCGGGCGTCCTCCGCGAACTTGTGCACGGTCTTGGCGAGCTGCTTGCGCCGGTCCTCGGTGAGGTTTGGCAGGGTGAGACGGATCACCTTACCGTCGTTGGCGGGCGTGAGGCCGAGATCCGACTTCGAGATCGCCTTCTCGATGTTGTGCATCTGGCTCGTGTCCCACGGCTGGATCAGCAGCGTCTTCGGATCGGGCACGGAGATGGAGGCCAGCTGATTGATCGGCGTGATGTTGCCGTAGGCCTCGACGCGGAGCGAGTCGAGGAGCGCGGTGTTGGCGCGCCCCGTGCGCACCCCGCCGAACTCGCGGATGAGCAGATCCACCGCCGCCTGCATGCGCGTCTCCATGTCCTTGAGCAAGGCTTCGTGCATGGCGCTCACTCCTTGAGGGGGCCGGCCTCGGCGGACACCACCGAGCCCACCGGCTCGCCCATCACGATCCTGCGGATGTTGCCGCTGCGCGTGAGGTCGAACACCACGATGGGAAGCTTGTTCTCCATGCAGAGCGAGATCGCGGTCGTGTCCATCACCTGGAGCCCGCGATTGAGCACCTCGATGTAGCCGATCCGGGTCAGCTTGGTCGCGGCGGGATCCTTGGCGGGATCCGCCGTGTAGATGCCGTCCACCTTGGTCGCCTTCAGGATGGCCTCGGCGCCGATCTCCACCGCGCGCAGCGCGCCCGCGGTGTCCGTGGTGAAGAACGGGTTGCCGGTGCCGGCAGCGAACACCACCACCCGCCCCTTTTCCAGGTGACGGATGGCGCGGCGGCGGATGTACGGCTCGGCCACCGCCCGCATCTCGATGGCGGAGAGCACTCGCGTGGCCACCCCCGCCTTCTCGATGGCGTCCTGGAGGGCGAGGGCGTTGATGACGGTGGCGAGCATGCCCATGTAGTCGCCGGTGGCGCGCTCCATCCCGCCCGCGCTGGCCGCGAGCCCGCGGAAGATGTTGCCGCCGCCGATGACCACCGCGACCTGCACGCCCAGGTTCACGACCTCGCGGATCTCGTCCGCGATGCGGGCCTGGGTCTCCGGATCGATGCCGTAGCCCCGGTTGCCCGCGAGGGCCTCGCCCGAGACCTTCAACAGGATCCGGCGGTAGGCAGCGGGCAACTACGCGCCCTCGCCCACCTGGAAGCGCGCGAAGCGCTTGACCACGACGCGCTCGCCCATCTTCGCCGTGGCCTGGTCGACCATGTCCTTGATCCGCAGCTTGCCGGTGGCGTCGCGGATGAAGGGCTGGTCGAGCAGGCACTGCTCTGCGTAGAACTTGTCGAGCTTGCCCTCGATGATCTTGTCGAGCATCTGGGGGGGCTTCTTCTGGTCGGCCATCTGCTCGCGGTAGATCTCCCGCTCCTTCTCGATCACCGCCGCGGGCACGTGCTCGCGCGCGACGTACGACGGGTTGGCCGCCGCCACCTGCATGGCGATGTCCTTCACGAGCTGCTGGAAATCCTCGGTGCGGGCCACGAAGTCGGTCTCGCAGTTGATCTCCACCAGCACGCCGATCTTCGCCCCGGGGTGGATGTAGGCATGCACCACCCCGTCCTTGGCGTCACGGTGCGCCTTCTTGGCCGCGTCGGCGAGGCCTTTCTTCCGGAGAAACTCCACGGCGCCCGCGAGGTCTCCCTGGGAGGAGTCCAGCGCGGCCTTGCAGTCCATCATTCCCGCTCCGGTACGCTCCCGGAGCTCCTTCACCATCTCGGCGGATGCCATGCGGGTCGGTCTCCTCGATCCTGTCCTAGGCGCCGGGCTCGGCCGACGCGGTCATCTCGGCTTCCGTCACCACCGGCAGGTCCGGGGAGGCGGGAATCTCCTCCGACTCCTCCTTGGCCAGGGTGCCCCGCCCCTCGTTGATGGCGTCGGCCATGCGCGCGGTGATGAGCCGGACCGCGCGGATGGCGTCGTCGTTGCCGGGAATCGGGTAGTCGATGACGGTGGGGTCGCAGTTGGTGTCCACGATGGCCACGATGGGGATGGCCAGGCGCCGCGCTTCCTCCACGGCGATGTCTTCCTTCTTGGGGTCGATGATGAACACGGCGGACGGCAGCCGGTCCAGGTTCTTGATCCCCACCAGCGCCTTCTCGAGCTTCTCCCGTTCGCGCTCCAGCCCCAGGACTTCCTTCTTGGGCAGGCGTTCGTACTCGCCGGTCTCCTTCATCTCGTCGAGCTTCTTGAGGCGCGCGATGGACTTCCGGATCGTCGCGAAATTGGTGAGGGTGCCCCCCAGCCAGCGGTGATTGACGTAGAACATCCCGCAGCGCGCCGCCTCCTCGAGGACCGCCTCCTGGGCCTGCTTCTTGGTGCCCACGAAGAGGATCGAGCCGCCCTCGGCGGCGAGGTCCCGCATGAAGGCGTACGCCTCGCGGAACTTCTTGAGGGTCTTCTGCAGGTCGATGATGTAGATGCCGTTGCGCTCCCCGAAGATGTACTTCTGCATCTTGGGGTTCCAGCGCTTGGTCTGGTGGCCGAAGTGCACCCCGGCCTCCAGCAGCTCCTTCATGGTCAGCGCGGCCATAGCTCCGTCCTTTCGGTTCGCCTCCGACCGTCGAGCGGCGGCGGCCCCGGGCGGGGCCTTCCGCGCTCCCCCGTCCGGCCATTCCGGCGCGGCAGCGGGGACCGAATCTCGCGGTCGTGCGTGGTGATACTGCCTACGTCGTGTACTTCGAGTTTAGCCGAACGTACTCCTCGGTGAGATCGGACGTCCACACCGAGTCTTCCCCGTGGCCCAGCCCGAGGTCGATCGTGATGCTGTACTCCGCGCCGCGCATGATGCCCTCGACGCGGTCCATCTTGACCCCGGCCCGCAGGGTCCCCTTCTCGACCAGGCGCTCCTCGCCGATCTGGATGCCCACCCGCTCGGGGGCGATCCGCGCCGCCGACTGCTTGCCGAGCGCCATCATGATGCGGCCCCAGTTGGGATCGGCGCCGCAGATGGCGGTCTTGACCAGCGGCGAGTTGGCCACGCTGCGCGCGGCGATGAGGGCCTCACGGCGCGTCCGCGCGCCCGTCACCCGGATCTCCACGAGCTTGGTCGCGCCCTCGCCGTCCTGCACGAGCATGCGCGCCAGCCGCCCGGCCACCGCCTCCAGGGCGGAGCGGAACTGGGCGAGCCCGCGGCCGCCGCGCTCCAGCGGCGCGTTCTCCGCGAGGCCGTTGGCGAGCACCGCCACCGTGTCGCTGGTGGACTCGTCGCCGTCCACGGTGACGCGGTTGAAGGAGCGGTCCATCGCGCGCCGTAGCGAGGTCTGCAGCGCGTCGGCTGCGATCACCGCGTCGGTGGCCAGGAAGCAGAACATCGTGGCCAGGTGCGGCTCCAGCATGGCCACGCCCTTGGCGATGCCCCCCATCGTCACCGGGCGGCCGCCGATCTCCACGCGGAGGGCGGCCTCCTTGGCGATGGTGTCGGTGGTCATGATCGCCTCGGCGGCACTGCGGCCCCCCTGGGGCGAGAGCGCCTTCACCAGCTTGGGCAGCGCGGGACGCACCTTGTCCATGGGCATCGGCTGCCCGATGACGCCGGTGGCGGCGATGAGCACGCGCTGCGCCGGGATGCGCAGATGCTCGGCCACGATCTTGGTCATCTCGCGCGCGTCCCGCACCCCCTGCTCGCCCGTGCACACGTTGGAACAGCCCGACGAGGCCACGATGGCCTGGGCCTGTCCGCCCTTGATGTGGTCGCGTGAGACCTGCACCGGGGCCCCCTTCACCTGATTCGTGGTGAAGACGGCGGCGGCGCGCGCGGGCGACGAGGAGTAGATGAGGGCGAGGTCCTTCTTCCCGCTGGGCTTGATGCCGGCGGTGATCCCGGCGGCGAGAATGCCGGGGACGGCGGTGATGCCGCCCTCGAGCCACTGGAAGTTGCTCATGAGGCCTGCCGGCCGCCTACGGATACACGGGGGGCGCTTCGAGCCCGCTCCGCTCGTCCCACCCCATCATCACGTTCAGGTTCTGGATGCCATTGGCCGACCCGCCCTTGCCGAGATTGTCGAGCGCGGAGACGCAGACCGCCCGCCGCGTGCGCGGGTCCGCGACGACGGTGACGTCGCAGAAGTTCGAGCCCACGATGTGCCGCGTGGTCGGCCGCTCCCCCTCGGGCAGCACGCGCACGAAAGGCTCGCCCGCGTAGAACTCGGTATAGAGGGCGACGAGATCCGCGGTGCTCACGCTCTTGGTCAGGGGCACCGACGCGGTGGTGAAGAGGCCGCGGTTCAGCGGGACCAGGTGCGGCGTGAAGGCCACCAGCACCGGGGCGCCGGCCAGGGCCGACATCTCCTGCTCCATCTCCGGCGTGTGGCGGTGGGTGGCCATCCCATAGGCCTGCACGTTCTCGTTCGCCTCGGTGAAGAGGTACATGGGGTCGATCTTCCGTCCCTGGGCGCCCGCCCCCGTCACGCCCGACTTGCCGTCGACGACGATGCCCTCGCGCGCGCCGAGCCCGCTCTTCATGAGCGGCGCGGTGGCGAGGATCGCGCCCATGGGATAGCAGCCCGGGGAGGCGACCAAGCCGGCCTGGGCCACCGCCTTCCGGTGCAGCTCGGGCAGCCCATACACCGCCTCGGCGAGGCCGGACGCGTCGATGTGCGGCGCCTTGTACCACGTGGCGTACAGCGAGGCGTCGCGCAGCCGGTAGTCGGCGGAGAGGTCGATGACCTTTCGCCCCTGCCGGCGTAGCACGGGCACCGCGCGCTGCGACTCCATGTGGGGCAGCGCGAGGAAGACCAGGTCCGCGTCGGCGGCGAGGCGCTCCGCGTCGACCTCCTGGAACACGAGCGGCGACAGCCCTCGGAAGTGCGGATACACCGTGTCGAGCCGCTCGCCGGCCAGGCGCTCGGAGGTGACGGCGGTCAGCTGCACCTTGGGATGGACGGAGAGCAGACGCAGCAGCTCCGCCCCCATGTACCCGCTCGCTCCCGCGACGGCGACGCGCAGCATGAACCGACTCCTTACCGCTTCGAGTACTGGAACTTCGACCGGGCGCCGGGCTGGCCGTACTTCTTCCGCTCCTTCATCCGCGGATCGCGCGTGAGGAGGCCTGCGCGCTTGAGGGCCTGGCGCAGCTGCAGGTCGAACTCGAGCAGCGCGCGGGCGATGCCGTGGCGCACCGCGCCCGCCTGGCCCGTCGGGCCTCCGCCGCCCACGTTGATGTTGGCGTCGAACTGCCCCAGGGTGTTGGTGAGCTGGAGAGGCTGGCAGATGATCATGCGCAGCGTCTCCCGCGGGAAATAGTCCTCGAAGGGCCGCCGATTGACGCGGATCGCGCCCGAGCCAGGCCGGAGCCAAACGCGCGCCACCGAGGTCTTCCGCCGGCCGGTGCCGTAATACGTGCTCGCCGATGCTGCCATAGGACTCCTTACTTGCTCGTGCGCCCCGCCGCGGCCAGCGGCTCGGGCTTCTGGGCGGCGTGCGGATGATCCGCGCCGCGATAGACCTTGAGCTTCTTGGACATCGCCCGGCCGAGGCGGCCCTTGGGCAGCATGCCCTGCACCGCCCACTCGATCACGCGCTCGGGATGGGTCCGGATCATCTTGTCGGCGCTCACCTCGCGCAGGCCCCCGATGTACCCGGTGTGCCAGCGATACATCTTCTCCGTCATCTTCCGCCCGGTGAGCTGCACCTTCTCGGCGTTGATCACGACCACGTGATCACCCACGTCGAGGTGGGGAGAAAACGTCGGCTTGTGCTTGCCGCGCAGGATCGTGGCGACCTGTGTGGCGAGGCGCCCCAGCACGCGGCCCTCGGCGTCCACCAGGAACCACTTCCGGTCGGTCGACTCTTCCTTCGGCATGACGGTCGGCATGACTCCTCCCTGAAATCGGCAACACGTCATGTTAGGGGCCGACCCAATTTCTGTCAACCCTTTCGTACATTTCTCCCGCGCCCCGTCTTCGCGGAGGCCCCCGCCGGCAAGGTCTTGCCGGGCCAGGGGCAGAGCGCTCGAACTCCACATTCCGGGCACTTGGGGGCCCGCGCATGGCAGGTCCGCCGCCCATGCCAGATCAGGAGGTGGCTCGCATGCGTCCACTTGGCGCGGGGAATCAGAGCGCAGAGATCGTCGTGGATGTCGTCGGCCTCGGTCTTCCGCGTGAGCCCGAGGCGCTGGGACACCCGGGTGACGTGGGTGTCCACCGGGAAGGCCGGGATCCCGAAGGCGTTGCCAAGGACCACGCTGGCGGTCTTGCGGCCCACGCCGGGCAGGGCGACCAGGCCCTCGAGGGTCCGCGGGACTTCCCCGCCATGGCGCTCCACGAGGGCCTTCGCCATTCCGAGGATCGCGCGCGCCTTGGCCTTGTAGAAGCCGGTCGAGTAGATCTCACGCTCGAGCCGCGCCGGAGGGATCGCCGCCCAGTCCTTCGCGCTGCGATAGCGCGGGAACAGCTCCGCGGTCACGAGGTTCACGCGCTGATCGGTGCACTGGGCGGACAGAATGGTCGCCACGAGCAGCTCAAGCGGAGTGCTTGAGTCCAGCTCGATGCGGGCGTCGGGATACATGCGGCCGAGCAGGGTCAGGATGCGGGCGGCGCGTCCCTTGCGCGCCTCGGCGGATTCGGCCATGGACCTCTCCTTTCTCAGCCGGCCGGGCTCGTCGCGATCTCGAGCCGGCCGGGCACGATGCGAATGGCGCCGAGGGTGACGGGCACCGGCAGCTTCCGGAGACGCGGCGTGGGATCGAGGTGCCGCACGATCCAGCGCACGAGCAGATCGGGGAGCGCCACCCCGCCGACGCGCACGTCGTCGATGATGAGCGCGAAGGGCGCCTCCTCGTGCCCCGGCCCGAACTGGAGCCGCGCGGCCAGCGACGGTCCGCGCCCGAAGCCCGTGGTGATCCGCGCCGCTCCGTCCCCCAGGGACAAGGTCGCGTGGCTCAGCCTCTTCTGCGCGCGCACGAACGCGAGGAGATCGGCTTCGTCCACCCGGAGCCGCTCGACGCGCAGGCGCTCGATGTCGAACACTTCCAGCCGGCCGGTCTCAGCGAGCCGGCCGGGATTCACCCGAACACCCGAGGCGATCAGCCGGGCCGACTGGACGCGCAGCGGCGCACGCCCACGCGCCAGCTCCCCCACCAGGGCGGAGTCGGCCTCGACGACCACGCGATCCACCTCGCCGCGCAGCAGGCGCTCCGCGCCGTACTCCACCTGGATCGTCAGTCCCTTCGGCTCGCGGACGAAGTCGGCGAGCCGCTCGGCGGCGGACGCCCGCAGCCGGGCCGCCAGCGTGTCCGCGCTCATGGTCGTGACCGGCGGAGGCCGCCGCACACGGACCATGCCGCGGCTGCCGTCGGGCAGCGGGAACTCGGCCGTGACGGGGTAGGCTGCGGCCAGCCACGGGTCGGTCTCGAAGTCGCGCATGATCCGGTTCGGCTTCTCGGAGGCGGCGTCGGGACCCTGATCGCCCGTCTTCAGAATGGCCACGTCGACGCCGAACGGCGCGCCGTCCCAGGCCCGCTGGAAGCGAAGGGGCAGGCGGTCGCGCTCAGCCTCGTAGCGGAAGTTCGACACCGAGAAATAATTGTCGTTCGGCACCACCGCGACGCGCCCGCCTTCCGCGGGCGCGGGAGCCGGCAGCGCGCGCAGCACGGCCGCGAGCACGTCGCCGTGCCGCCAGTCGCGCCCGTTGGGCGGATCGGCCATGAGGAGCGGCACCAGGAACATCCGCGTCGGCGGCGAGGGTGGCAGCCCGAAGGCGGTCCCGGAGACCTGGAGCAGGCCCACGGCCACGCAGGTCGTCGCCACGACGCGGCGGGCGCGGGGTCCCAGCGCCGCCAGCCCGGCGGCGGCGGCGAGCGTCACCGCGGGCACGAGAGGCAGCGCGTAGCGCAGATTCTTGTTCTGGATCGCGATGAAGATGGCCCACGGCATGAGCGCGGTCAACACGAGGGCCCGCGCGCGCGGCATGCGCCGTACCGCCCACACGCCCCACACCGCCAGGAGCCCGGTGACGGCGCCGACCAGCGGCAAGAACACGCGCGGGTAGAAGACGAGGCCGGTCGAGGACATCGCCGGTGGCGACTCGACGGCCTGCTTGAAGGAGCGGTTGAGGATCTGCAGTGGCAGGCCGGCGAGCCGCGGCCCATACCACGGCCCCGCCACCAGCGCGCCCACGACGAGGGCGAGGGCAAGGCGCGCGAGACGCGCGCCGCGGTCCGGGGCGCGGACGGCGAGCCAGGCCGACCAGGCGAGCGCGGGCAAGAAATAGGCGGCGAAGGGGGGCTTGATAAGCATGCCGACGCCCAGCGCCAACCCCAGGACGAGGGACCACCCGACCGACGCGAACGCGTCCGCCCGCACGAGCACGTAGAGCGCGATCGCCACGATGGCGGCGAGCGGAAGGTCGAGCTGATAGCGCAGCAGCGAGAACACCACGAACGGCGCCGTGGCGAACATGATGGCGGCGATGAAACCTGCCTGGGCATCGAGCAGCCGGCGCCCAAGGCCCCAAACCGCCAGCGTGGCCGCGACGAGAAAGCCCCACATGGTGAGCTGGGCGGTGAGCGGCGTCACCGGCAGCACGAAGTAGGCGAGGCCCGTCGCGCACAGGACGACGGGCGGATAGAAGCTCGACTTCGCGATGATCTCGGCCACCCGATCGTGGCCCGGCTCGGCGAGGATGCGGTGGCACTCCAGCGCGCGCTCGAGGTGGTTGGCGTGATCCCACTCGGGCGGGCGGCGGTCCACCGCTACCCACACCGTCACCACCCCGGCGAGGCCGGCGAGGAGCAGGGCGAGCAGGAGCCCGTGGCGCCGGGTTGCGGGGACAGCCATGGCGCGGGGCGCCGCCGCTCAGCGCGGCGCGGCGAGGGCGCGGCGCAGGCTCTCGATGCGGTCGGCCACCTGGTCCATGGGCAGCGGGGCCGCCTCGTGCTCCACTCGCCACACGGGCCAGCGTGGCTCGGGGTCCCCGGCGAGCCGGGGGATCAGGTGCCAGTGGGTGTGGGCGACCTGATTGCCCAGGAGCTCGTAGTTCATCTTCACCGGCTGATAGACGCGGGCCAGGGCCTGGGCAATCCGGTTCACGTCCTCGATCAGGCGCGCGCGCTCCACCGTGGACAGCTCGTAGCGGCAGGCGTCGAGCTCGGCGATGAAGAAATCGCCCTCGGCGGCCACGCGCTCGCAGAGCTCGCAGCCCGCCGGCGTCATCGCGCCCGCTCCGCGAGGAAGCGCCCGAGGCGCGCCAGCCCTTCCTCGATGCGCTCGAGGGAATTGGCGTAAGCGAAGCGAAGATAGCCCTCGGCGTTCCGGCCGAAGTCCACGCCCGGCGTCACCGCCACGTGGGTCGCC
>DASTYT010000028.1 GCA_035764725.1 Candidatus Methylomirabilota bacterium
ATCGGCCACCTCGTGCTCCTCGTGGCCGAGAAGCGGAAGGAGATCGGCATCCTCAAGGCGATGGGGGCGACCTCCGGCTCCATCGCGGTCGTGTTCCTCGCCGCCGGCATGCTGATCGGGCTGGTGGGCACGGTGGCGGGCAGCGCGTTCGGGCTGGGGCTCATCTGGGTGCAGAACACCTACAAGATCATCCGTCTCGCCGGCGACGTCTACCAGATCGACTACCTCCCCATGAAGCTCACCGGCAGCGACTTCGCCATGGTCATCGGCTCCACCCTGGTCATCTCGTTCCTCGCCACGCTCTCCCCGGCGCGCCGCGCCGCGAGCCTCGTCCCGGTGGACGTACTCCGCTATGAGTGAGCCGCTCGTCGTCGCGGAAGACCTGGAGAAGGAGTACCGCATGGGCCCGGAGGTGGTGCGCGTGCTCCGGGGGGCGAGCCTAGTGGTGAACGCGGCGGAGTCGGTGGCGGTGATCGGGGCGTCGGGGGTGGGCAAGTCGACGCTGCTCCACCTCCTCGGTGCGCTCGATCGGCCGACCGCGGGCCGCGTGCGCTTCGACGGCGAGGATGTCTTCGCCCGCTCGGAGAACGGGCTGGCCCGCTACCGGCGCTCGGAGATCGGCTACGTGTTCCAGTTCGGCAACCTCCTCGGCGAGATGACCGCGCTCGAGAACGCGATGATCCCGGCTCTGCTGCAGCGCGTGCCCGCGCCGGCCGCGCGCCTGCGCGCGCGCGACGCCCTTGCGGAGGTCGGCCTCGCCGACCGCACGGGGCATCGGCCGGGCGAGCTCTCGGGCGGCGAGCTGCAGCGGGTCGCCATCGCGCGCGCGCTCGTCGGCACGCCGCGCGTGGTGCTCGCGGACGAGCCCACCGGGAACCTCGACCCCAAGACGAGCGAGGTGATCTGGGAGCTGTTCCTGCGGCTGCAGGCGGAGCGGGGGCTCTCGTTCGTCATTGCCACCCACAATCACGAGCTGGCCCGGCGGGCGGATCGGGGCTATCAGCTGGTCGAGGGCCGGGCGCTGCCCTGGCCGTGAGGGCGCGGACGGGGGGGCCGGGGAGGGCCCGGCGAAGCCTCCGAGGGCGAGCGGGGCCGGATGGGCGAACACTTCCGGGCAGATAGGCCCGAAAAGCAAGAAAAGGCTAGGCGGCACTCTGGGCAAGCTATATACTTTGAGCAGGTTTAGGGCGCACGAGACCACACCTAACCCGGGAGAGAAATCCAAGTGTTCGAACGATTCACGGAGCGGGCGCGGCGGGTCATCATCTTGGCGCGGGAAGAGGCGGGCCGCTTCCGCCACGATTTCGTGGGCACCGAGCACATCCTCCTCGGCTTGATCCGGGATGGTGAGGGGATCGCCACCGCGGTTCTGCAGCGGCTGGGCCTGAGACTCGAGACCGTCAAGGCCGAGGTCGAGCGCGCCCTCGCCGGCTTCCCCAAGACCCTGACCTTCGGGGAGGTGCCGTTCACGCCCCAGGCCAAGCGCGTCCTCGAGCTCAGCATCGAGGAAGCCCGCCAGCTCGGTCACAACTACATCGGCACCGAGCACCTCCTCCTCGGCTTGATGAAGGAAGGGCAGTCGATCGCCGCGAAGATCCTGGAGTCCCTCGGCGCGCGCCTGGACGAGGTTCGTCAGGAGACCCTGTCGCTCCTGGGCGACCAGTACTACCCGCGCCCGAAGAAGCGCTCGCAGACCCCGGTGCTCGACGAGTTCGCGCGCGACCTCACCCAGCTCGCGCGGGAGTCGAAGCTCGACCCCGTGATCGGGCGCGAGACCGAGATCGAGCGCGTGATCCAGATCCTCGCCCGGCGGACCAAGAACAACCCGGTCCTCATCGGCGAGCCCGGCGTGGGTAAGACCGCCATCGTGGAGGGGCTCGCCCAGCGGATCGTGGGGCACGAGGTGCCCGACGTCCTCGCTCAGAAGCGTCTGCTCCAGCTCGACCTAGGCGCCCTCGTGGCCGGCACCAAGTACCGTGGCCAATTCGAGGAGCGGCTCAAGGCGGTGATGAAGGAGATCCGGCAGTCGGAGAACGTGGTCCTCTTCCTCGACGAGCTGCACACCCTGATCGGGGCGGGGGCAGCAGAGGGCGCCATCGACGCCTCCAACATGCTGAAGCCGGCGCTCTCGCGGGGCGAGATCCAGACGATCGGCGCGACCACCCTCGACGAGTACCGGAAGTACATCGAGAAGGACGGCGCCCTCGAGCGCCGGTTCCAGCCGGTCATCGTCCGTGCGCCCTCGGTCCCCGAGTCGGTGGAGATCATCAAAGGCCTGCGCCACAAGTACGAGGCCCATCACCGGGTGAAGATCACGGATCAGGCGATCGACGCCGCCGTGAAGCTCGCCGACCGGTACATCACCGACCGGCAGCTCCCCGACAAGGCCATCGACGTCATCGATGAAGCCTCCTCGCGTACCCGCCTCATGGCCCTCATGCCGCCTCCCGAGATCAAGGAGCTAGGCAAGGAGGTCGAGCGGGTCGTCCGCGAGAAGGATATGTACCTCGAGGCCCAGGAGTTCGAGAAGGCCGCGTCCCTTCGGGAAAAGGAAAAGCTCCTGCGCGGGCGCGACGAGGAGCTCAAGCGCGAGTGGGACAAGCGCAAGGGCAAGGGCCCGCAGACCGTCGGCGAGGAGGACATCGAGTACATCGTGTCCCGCTGGACGGGCATCCCGCTCTCCAAGCTCGAGGAGAAGGAGTCGGCCAAGCTGGCCCGCATGGAGGAGGCGCTCCACGCGCGCATCGTCGGTCAGCGCGACGCCGTCGCCGCCGTCTCCCGCGCCATCCGGCGCTCGCGGGCGGGCCTCAAGGACAGCAAGCGGCCGGTGGGCTCGTTCATCTTCCTGGGCCCCACCGGCGTGGGCAAGACCGAGCTGGCGCGGGCCCTCGCCGAGTACCTCTTCGGCGACGAGAACGCCCTCATCCGCGTGGACATGTCCGAGTACATGGAGAAGTTCTCCGTGTCCCGGCTCCTCGGAGCCCCTCCCGGCTACGTGGGCTACGAGGAGGGCGGCTTCCTGACCGAGAAGGTGCGCCGCCGGCCCTACTCGGTGGTGCTCTTCGACGAGATCGAGAAGGCGCACCCCGACGTGTTCAACATGCTCCTCCAGGTGCTTGACGACGGTCGCCTGTCGGACTCGGTCGGCCACGTGGTCGACTTCAAGAACACCATCCTGATCATGACTTCGAACCTCGGGACCAGCTTCATCGGCAAGCGGACGTCCCCCGGCTTCCTGCCCGAGGGCGACGACTCGTCCCACGAGAAGATGAAGGGCCGGGTCATGGAGGAGCTCAAGCGCGCCTTCCGGCCCGAGTTCCTGAACCGGATCGACGACACCATCGTCTTCCACGGTCTCTCCCGCGAGGACATCACGGGCATCGTGCGGCTCATGCTGAACCGCGTGAACGCCCAGCTCGCGGACAAGGGGATCAGCATCGAGCCGACCCCCGTGGCGCTGGACCTCCTCGTCGAGAAGGGCTACGATGCCACCTACGGCGCCCGGCAGCTGCGGCGCACGATTCAAAAGCACGTAGAGGATCCGCTCGCCGAGGCGATCGTCCGGGGCCAGATCACGGATGGCGCTCGGCTCGAGCTCGACGTGGAGGGTGATAATTTCGTCTTCCGGGAAGCGCAGGTTCCCGAGTCACCGCTGGCGCTGGCCGAACACTGATCCGCGGTACGCGGGGTCGCGACACGTCGGGCCGCTCGGGCAGATGACCCTTCTGGGGAGAGCCCTTCTCTCCATTTTTTTTGTCTTCCTCCTGATTCCCTCCATCGCTCCCGCCCAGGCTCAGCAGGAGCCGGGCCCGGGCGGACAGCGCGCCATCATCGTCCGTGACGTCGTCATCCAGGGGAATCGCCGCATCCAGGAAGCGGTGATCCTGGGCCGCATCGGCACCAAGATCGGCAGCCCGTTCACGCCCACCCGGCTCGCCGAGGACATCCGGGCGGTGTTCGCTCTGGGCTACTTCGACGACGTTCAACTCAAGGTCGAGGACTTCGAGGGGGGCGTGAAGGTCACGTTCGTGGTGGTGGAGCGGCCGTTCGTCCGCGACATCCAGTTCGCGGGGAACAAGAAGCTCGACGCCGCCGGGCTCACCGAGAAGATCGACCTCAAGCTCGGCGCCGTCTACAACCCCGTCGAGGTCACCCGGGCCGCCGAGAAGATCAAGGAGTACTACGAGGAGGAGGGTTACTTCGAGGTCCAGGTCACCCCTGACGCCACCAAGCTGCCCGACGGGGACGTGGCGGTGACCTTCCGCATCGCCGAGGGGCGGAAGATGACGATCGAGGAGATCGTCATCGAGGGCGCCAAGGGATTGACCCCCACGCAGATCAAGGCGGTCATGGCCACCCAGGAGCGGCAGTACTACATCCTGCGCGGCACGGTGGAGCGGCAGAAGCTCGACGACGACCGCGACCGCATCGTGTCCCTGTACAACGACCACGGCTTCATCCAGGCGCGCGTGGAGTCTGCCGAGACCATCATCGACAAGGAGACCGCCCGGGTCGTCGTGAAAATCGTGGTCGTCGAGGGCCCTCAGTTCAAGGTGGGCGGCGTCGACATCACCGGGAACAACGTGGTGCCCGTCGAGGAGATCCGGCGCCGCATCCCCTTCAAGACCGGTGACGTGTTCTCCCGGGGCAAGGTCCGGGACTCCCTCAACGGCATCCAGGCTCTCTACGGGACCATCGGGCGGGCGTCCGCCGACATCAATCCGCAGACCACCCAGGACATCGCCAACCGGCGGGTGAACATCACGTTCGACATCAACGAAGGCCCGGAGGTCTTCGTCGAGCGGATCAACATCACCGGTAACACGCGCAGCGAGGAGAAGATCCTCCGGCGCGAGGTCCCGATGCACGAAGGCGACTTCTTCACCACCGCCAAGCTCGAGCGCGCCCGGCAACGGCTCACCAACCTCGGCTACTTCGACCAGGTCAAGGCCACCACGGCGCCCGGCGTCACCAAGGACAAGATCGTCGTCAACATCGAGGTCGTCGAGAAGCCCACCGGCCTCTTCTCGGTCGGCGGCGGCTACAGCTCCACCGACAGCTTCATCGCGACCGTCGACCTCTCCCAGCGCAACTTCCTGGGGCGGGGCTGGGAAGCCTTCGTCCGCATCCGGGCGGGCGGCAGCACCCAGCAGGGAACGGTCGGCTTCACCGAGCCCTGGCTCTTCGACCGGCCCCTGTCCGCCGGCTTCGACCTCTTCAACAACCGCCGGGTGTACCAGGATTTCACCGTCAACTCCCTCGGCGGCGACATCCGCTTCGGCCACCCGCTGGGCGACTTCTCTCGCTGGAACCTCATCTACCGCCTCACGCAGGACAACGTCACGGATGTCGCAGACAACGCGAGCACGAGCCTCCAGTCCGAGGAGGGCAAGCGCCTCACCTCCCTCATCGGCGCCTCGGTCAGCCGGGACTCCCGGGACAGCGCCTTCGAGCCCACCCGCGGCACGGTGGCCGGCATCGGCCTCGACTTCGCGGGCCTCGCCTTCGGCGACAGCAAGTTCGTGCGCACCGCCGGCAACCTCGCCGGCTTCTACACCCCCTGGCTGAACCACGTGATCAGCGGCCGGGCCCTGGCCGCCTACGCGGTTGGCTGGTCCAGCGATCCGCTGCCCCTCTTCGAGCGCTACTACCTGGGCGGGCCCAACTCCCTCCGGGGCTGGAAGGCCCGCCAGATCTCCCCGGTGGATCAGTCCGGGACCAAGGTCGGCGGGAACATCCAGGTCCTCGGCACCGTCGAATACACGATTCCGCTCTTTTTCAACATTCGCATGGCTTTCTTTTACGATGTAGGGCAGGTCTACGGGCCGGACACGAGCTTCGGAACCGTGTTCGACCTGACGGAGCTGCGTCACGACGCGGGGCTATCGCTGCGCTGGGCCTCGCCGTTCGGCCCGCTCCGGGTCGACTATGGCATCAAGCTGGACCGGCGCAAGAACGAGAGCTTCGGGGAGTTCCACTTCGCGGTGGGCGCCCCGTTCTAACGAACGAGGAGGAAGGACGATGCGTGTGATGCTCAAGGTAGTGCTTCCCGTGGCCGTGCTCGCGGCGACGGCGGCCTGGGGGGTGGGGGTCCGGTGGATGCCACCGCGCGCGGAGGCCCAGTCGCCGCCCCCGGCCGCCGCGGCGACCCGCGTCGGCTTCATCGACACCCAGCGCGTGATGGCCAAGTCCGCCGCCGGCGTCTCGGCTCGCGAGGCCCTGGAGCGCGACAAGGCGGCGATGCAGAAGCAGGTGGACACGCTGCAGAGCGAGCTGGCCAAGCTCAAGGACGAGCTGGAGAAGAAGGGGCAGCTCCTCTCGCCCGAGGTCCGTAAGGAGAAGCAGGACACCATGGAGCGCAAGGTCCGTGATCTCCGGCGCCTTGCCGACGACTTCGAGAAGGACCTCGCCAAGAAGGACCGTGAGCTCATGGTCAAGTTCGCGCGCGACCTCCAGGGCGTCGTGCAGAAGGTGGGGAAGGAGCGAGGCTACACGCTGATCGTGGACGCCCGCGCCGGCCTCATCTACGGCGCCCCCGAGGCCGATCTCACCGAGGAAGTCATCAAGGAGTTCGACGCGGCGAGCAGGAAGGCGTCGACCGCGCCCACGAAGCCGTAAGTGGCCGCCGGCGGATCGTTCACCCTCGGAGAGCTGGCGGAAACGCTGAACGCCCGCCTCGAAGGGGAGCCGTCCCGACGGGTGCGGGCGGTGGCAACGCTCGAGGCGGCGGGACCCGACGACATCTCCTTCGTGCTCGGCCCGCGATACGTCAAGGCGGCGGCAGCCACGCGAGCCGGGGCGCTCGTGGCGCCCGAGGGCCTGGCCGGCCTGCCGGGCGCCGTGCTGCGCGTGGCCGCTCCGCAGGCCGCGCTGATCGCGCTGCTGCGTCTCTTCCATCCGGACCCGCCGCTGGAGCCCGGCACCCATCGGCTCGCGCTGGTGGCGGACGGGGCCCGCGTCGACGCGAGCGCGGCGGTGGGACCGTTCGCGGTCGTCGAGCGCGGCGCCCGCATCGGGCGAGGCACCCGGGTCGGCGCGCTCTGTTTCGTGGGCGAGGATGCGGTGGTCGGGGACGACGTGCTGCTCCACCCGCGCGTGGTCGTGCGCAGCGGCGTGCGCATCGGCAATCGCGTCATCGTTCACCCCGGCGCGGTCCTGGGCGCTGACGGGTTCGGCTACGCGTTCGACGGGCAGGGGCACCGCAAGATCCCCCAGGTGGGGGGCGTGCGCATCGAGGACGACGTGGAGATCGGCGCCAACACCACGGTGGACCGCGCGACGCTCGGGGAGACGGTGATCGGGCGGGGTAGCAAGCTGGACAACCTCGTGCAGGTGGGCCACAACTGCCAGATCGGGGAGGACGTGATCCTGGTCTCGCAGGTGGGCGTCTCCGGGTCTTCCAAGGTGGGTCATCGGGCGGTGCTGGCGGGGCAGGTTGGCATCGCCGACCATGTCGAGGTGGGAGAGGGGGCGGTCCTCACCGCCAAGTCCGGCGTGCCCAACGACATCCCCGCCGGTGAGGTCTGGAGCGGTATTCCCGCCCGGCCCACCGGCGAGGCCAAGCGGATCTGGGCGGCGGAAAACCGCCTGCCCGAGCTCCTCCGCCGCGTACGCGACCTGGAAAAGCGCTTGACCGATCTCGAGAAGGGGGCCAAATAGAAAGGATGTCTGACGACAAAGCCATTCACTCCGCATCCTTCGTGGACCCCCGCGCAAGGCTCGGCGCGGGCGTCCGGGTGGGTCCCGGTACCATAGTGGGGCCTGACGTCGTGCTGGGCGACGGCGTCGAGATCGGCGCCCACGCGGTACTCGAGGGCCAGGTCACCATCGGGTCACGCTGCCGGATCGGCCACGGCGCCATCATCGGGGCCGAGCCCCAGGACCTCAAATATCGGCGGGACGTTCCCACCGGGGTCCGCATCGGTGAGGAGACCGTCATCCGCGAGTACGCGACCATCCACCGCGCCACGCACGAGGGCCACGACACCACCATTGGTGCGCGCTGCCTGATCATGGCGGCCTGCCACATCGCCCATGACTGCGTGGTGGGCCATCACGTGATCATGATCAACGGCGCCGCGCTCACCGGTCACGTCACCGTCGAGGATCGCGCCACGGTGGGCGGCCTCAGCGGCGTGCACCCCTTCACGCGCGTGGGCACCTTCGCCTACATCGGCGGCTGCGCCAAGGTCAATCAGGACGTCCCGCCGTACGTCATGGTGGACGGCAATCCCGCGGTAGCGCGCGCGGTCAACGTGATCGGCATGCGCCGTGGCGGCTTCGATCCGCAAGGCCGGCGTGAAGCGCAGGAAGCGTTCCGGGTCCTCTACCGATCCGGCCTCGCCACCGGCGCCGCCGTCGTACGGCTGCGCGAGGAGTTCGGCGAGGGATCGGTGGGGCGCCGCATGGCCGCCTTCATCGAGCGGTCGAAGCGCGGGATCGTCTCCGGCGCGGCGGAGTCCCGCGAGCCCGACGGGGCCGATCTCGCCGAGGATGTGCTATGAGCCCGGTGGCGGAGCCGCGGCTGCGCGCGGGCGTGGTCGGGGCCGGCCACATGGGCCAGTACCACATCCTCGCCCTGATGGAGCTGTGGGACGTCGATCTGGTCGGGATCGTGGACGTGGACTTCGCGCGTGCCCAGCAGCTCGCCGCGACCTACGGCACCCGGGCCTTCCGCGACTGTCGCGAGCTGGCCGGTCTCGTCGATGTGGCCACGGTGGCGGTGCCCACGGAGCTGCACTTCGACGTCTCTCGCGAGCTGCTCGAGGCGGGCGTGCACGTGCTCGTCGAGAAGCCGATGACGCCGACGCTGGAGGAGGCCAAAGAGCTCTTCCGGGTGGCCCGCGCCCGCAATCGGGTGCTCCACGTGGGGCACGTCGAGCGCTTCAACGGCGCCGTCCAGGAGCTGCGCAAGATCGTGGAGCGCCCCATCCTCGTGGAGTCGAGGCGTCTCGGCCCGTTCGCCCCCCGAGTGGCGAGGGACTCCGTGGTCATGGACCTCATGATCCACGACATCGACATCGTGCTCAATCTGATCGACGGTGAGCCGCGCAAGGTGACGGCCATCGGCGCCTCCGTGCGCTCCGGGCTGGCCGACGTGGCCAACGTGCAGATCTGCTTCGACAGCGGTGCCATGGCCACGATCACGGCCAGCCGCGCCACCGAGGAGAAGATCCGCACGCTCGCCATCACCCAGCCTGACGCGTACATCATCCTCGACTACCAGGATCAGGACATCCAGATCCACCGGCGCGCCGCCCAGGAGTACACGGTGAATCGCGAGGCCATCCGTTACCGGCAGGCCTCCTTCGTGGAGCATCTCTTCGTCCACAAGGACAATCCCCTCAAGCTCGAGCTGCGCCACCTCATGGCGGCGGCGCGCGCCGCCCAGGCGAGCGGGCGCGTGGATCTCGCCGAGGCCGAGGACCTCCGGTCGCTCGCCGTGGCCCTCGAGATCGAGCGGATGATTCGCGAGGGCCGGGGCGAAACCGCGTGGCCAGAGGACCTCCCGTGGAGCGCTGCCTCGGCCTGATGGCCGGGGCCGGGATCCTCCCCGGCCGGGCCGCCGCCGAGGCGCGGCGGCAGGGATGGCGGGTCGTGGCCTTCGCGTTCGCTGATGCGCCCGAGCTCGCCTCCGCCGCCGATCGCCTCGTGCCAGCCCACGTGACCGACCTTCAGAGCGTCCTCGGCGCCTTGGGGCCGGAGGGCGTGGGCGCCGTGGCCTTCGTGGGCAGCTTCACCAAGCAGCGCTTCTTCGCGCATGCCGAGCAGGCGGACGACGCCGGCCGTGGCCTCTCCCGCGAGGGCCTCGCGGACGGCTCGCTCGGGC
Source organism: Candidatus Methylomirabilota bacterium (assembly GCA_035764725.1). Lineage (NCBI taxonomy): Bacteria > Methylomirabilota (SeqCode) > Candidatus Methylomirabilota bacterium. The sequence continues at coordinate 9,830 of DASTYT010000028.1, forward strand.
GCATGGCCGCGGCGTTGCTCGGCAGCATGGGGATCGAGGTCATGGATCAGCGCCGGCTCCTCGGGCCCTGGCTGGTGGCGTCGGACCGGCTCAGCACGCGGGTCCCAACTGAGGCGGAGTGGACCGAGATCCGTGAGGGCTGGCGCCTGGCGCACGACCTGGCCAACCGTGGTGTCGGCCAGACGGTGGTGCGCGCGCGGGGCGTCACCGTAGCAGTGGAGGCGGCGGAGGGCACCGACGAGACCATTCGCCGCGGGGTGCGGCTCTCGGGGTCGGGGGCGGTGGTGGTGAAGGCGGTGGCGGACGACCACGACTTTCGCTTCGACATTCCGACCATCGGCCTCGCCACCCTCGAGGCGATGGCGGCGGGCGGCGCCACGGCGCTTGCCGTCGCACGCGGGCGCACGCTCGTGGTCGACCACGAGGCGGTGGCCCGGCGCGCCGACGCTGCCGGCATCGCCCTCGTCACCGTGGAGGACCCCGTGTGAGCGGGGCGGCCGGTGCAATCATGCTCTCGGCGGGAGAGACGTCGGGCGATCTCCACGGCGGCACGCTGTGCCGGGCCCTGCGCGCGCTGGAGCCCGGCGTGGGACTCGTGGGCATGGGTGGCCCGCGGATGGCGGCGGCGGGCATGGAGGTCGTGGCCGATCCCACCGCGCACGCGGTGGTAGGGACCAGCGAGGCGGTGGGCCGGCTTCCCGGACTCTACCGGGCCTACCGGGCGCTGGTGCGCCGCCTGCGCGAAGCCCCGCCGAGGGCGCTCGTCATCATCGACTTCCCCGAGTTCAACATGCGCCTCGCGCGGCAGGCGCATCGTGCGGGCGTCCCGGTGATCTACTTCATCCCGCCTCAGGTCTGGGCATGGCGGCGTGGGCGCGCCCGACTGATCGCGCGGCTGGCGAGCCGCGTCCTTGCAGTGTTTCCCTTCGAGCTGCCGCTCTACCGCGCGGCCGGCGCTGCGGTCGATTTCGTCGGGCATCCGCTGCTCGACGTGCTCCCGGTCGGACTCGATCGGCCCGCGGCCCGCGCCGCCCTCGGCCTTGGGCCGGATGCGCCGGTGGTCGGGCTCTTTCCGGGCAGCCGCCGGGAGGAGGTCTCGCGCCTGCTCCCCGCCATGCTCGACGCCGCACGACGGCTGGCCGGCCCCGCGGGGGCGGGGGCGCCGCGGTTCCTCGTCGGGCTCGCACCCTCGGTGGATCGCGCGCACGTCGAGGGGCTGATCGCGGCGAGCCGGGCCGCAGGAGGCCCGGAGGTGCAGGTGCTGCGCGAACGCACCTACGAGGTCATGGTGGCCGCCGACGCGATCCTGATCGCGTCCGGGACCGCGACGCTCGAGGCCGCGCTCCTGGGCGCGCCCATGGTGGTGTGCTATCGCGTCTCGCGCTTCACCGAGGCGATCTCACGGGTGCTCATCCGGATTCCCTGGATCAGCCTGCCGAACATCGTGGCCGGACGCACGGTGGTGCCCGAGCTCCTGCAGGGCGCCGCCACCGGCGAACGGCTCGCCGCCGAGGCGCGCCGCCTGCTCACCGAGCCCGGCGCCGCCGCCGCTCAGCGCGCGGCGTTCGCCGATCTTCGCGCGCGTCTGGGCGAGCCCGGCGTCGGGCCGCGCGCGGCGCGGGCCGTGCTCGACGCCGCGCGCGCGGCATGAGCAGCGCCCTCACGCTGTCCCTGGGTCCGGCCCTGGGCGCGCCCGCGCTGCGCCTGCTCGCCGCCACGTGCCGGGTGCGCTACGCGGAAGGGGATGCGGGCGCGCGCTGGCGCGCGGGAACGCCGTTCATCTTCGCCACGTGGCACTCGCGCATTCTCCTCCTGCCTGCGCTCTATCGCGGCCGCCGCCTCCGCGTCCTGATCAGCCGCTCGCGCGACGGGGAGATGTTGGCCCGTCTCTGCGCCCGCTTCGATTTGGACGTCGCGCGCGGCTCCTCGAGCCGAGGCGGGGCGGACGCGCTGCGGCTGCTCGCCCGCGCGCTGGCCGAGGGCACCAGCGTCGTCGTGGTCCCGGATGGGCCCCGCGGCCCGCGCGAGATCGCCAAGCCGGGGGTCATCGCCCTCGCCGCGCTCAGCGGCGCGGCTATCGTGCCGGTTGCGGTGGCCGCATCCGCGGAGTGGCGCCTCCGCTCCTGGGACGGCTTCCGCGTCCCGCGGCCCTTCGCCCGCTGCGTGGTGCGCTTCGGCGAGCCCCTCACGGTGGCGCGCAAGACCGATGGCGACGCCCGCGAGCGGGCGCGGAAGACACTGGAGGCGGCGCTGGCGGCGGTGTCGAGCGCGGCCGACCTCGAGGCGGCGGCATGATCCGCGGCCTCTACACCCTCGTGCTCACGACCGCGCTGGCGGTCTACGCGCCCGTGGTCGCGGTCCGGCGCCTGTTCCGCCGCGGCCACCCCGTGCACCTGCGGCAGCGTCTGGGCCACCTCGGTGCCGAGCTTCCCGCCGAGCCGCGCTGCTGGATTCATGCGGTGTCGGTGGGCGAGGTCATCGCGGCCATGCCGCTCATCGAGGGCATCCGCCGGCAGTGGCCCGCGGTGAACATCGTGCTGACCACGGTGACGCCGACGGGCGCCCGTGTCGTCGCCGATCGGCTGAATGGCGCGGTGACCCACCGCTACTTCCCGCTCGACCTGCCCGGGCCCGTCGAGCGCGCGCTCGCGGCGATCCGCCCGCACTTCTTCATCGGGATGGAGACCGAGCTCTGGCCGAACTTCCTCGACGCCCTCGCGCGCCGGCGCATCCCAAGCATGATCGCCAACGGGCGCCTGTCCGACCGCTCGTTTCGACGCTACCGCTGGGTGCGGTTCCTGACGCGCCCGATGCTCGAGTCCATCACCGTGCTGGGCATGCAATCGCAGGAGGATGCCCGCCGCGCCATCGCGCTGGGCGCCCCGCCCGAGCGGGTCGTGGTGACGGGCAGCCTCAAGACCGATGCGGTGGTGGACGGCCCGGGCGCGCGCGAGCTATGGGAGCGGCTGCTCGGGCTCGGGCCCCGCGAGCGCATCTGGGTAGCGGGCAGCACCCATCGGGGCGAGGACGAGGTGATGGCGGAGGTGTTCACCCGCCTGCGGGCCGACTACCGTGACCTCGTGTTGCTGCTGGCGCCCCGCCACCCCGAGCGCGTCTCCGAGGTGGAGCGCATGCTCCAGGAGCGCGGCCTCGCCACGGTGCGACGGAGCCGCTTGCCCACGGCCCGGGCCGCCGCGCCCGTGATCATCCTCGACACCGTGGGCGAGCTGGCCCCCCTCTATCACCTCGCGGAGGCGGTCTTCGTGGGTGGCAGCCTGGTCCCCACGGGGGGGCATAATATGCTCGAGCCCGCGCTCCGGTCCAAGCCCGTGCTGTTCGGCCCCTACACGAGCAACTTCCGCGAGAGCGCGGAGATGCTGCTCGAGGCCGGGGGCGCCCGCCGGGTGACCGACGCGGCCGGGCTCGAATCGGCCCTGCGCGAGCTGCTGGAGAAGCCCGATGTCGCGAGGGCCATGGGCGAGGCGGGCCAGCAGGCGGTGGTGCGGCGCCAAGGCGGGGTGCAGGCGACGCTCGAGCTGGTGTCGCGATACCTGGGGGGCGGGGAGGCCATGTCGAGGAATGGGTAGCGAGCCGATGGGCAGAGAGCAGCTGGCGCGCGAGCGCTCCAGCAGCGAGTCCGTCGTGCGGGTGCGCCGCGATCCCGAAGGCTGGCTGCGGCGGGCGTGGGAGGAGGAGACTCCCCGGGCACTGGCCGCCGCCCTCGGCGCGCTGTCCGTGGGGTATCGTGCGGCGCTGATGGCCCGCGGGTGGCTCTACGACGCCCGCCTGCTCAAGACGGGGCGGCTGCCCTGTCCGGTGGTGTCCCTCGGCAACGTCACTGTAGGCGGTAGCGGAAAAACGCCGCTCGCCGAGCTCGCCACGCTCACGCTGGTCGCCCTCGGCGCCGCGCCCGCGGTGGTGAGCCGCGGCTACGGCCGCGTCACCCGCGGGGTACACGTGGTCGCCGACCGCGGAGGCATCCGGCTCGGCGCGCGCGCCGCCGGCGACGAGCCGCTGCTGCTCGCCGAGCGCCTCCCGGGCATCCCCGTGATCGTGGGCGAGAACCGTTTCGAGGCGGGACGCCTCGCGGTGGAGGCCCACGGCGCCTCGGTCATCGTGCTCGACGACGGCTATCAGAACCGCACGATCGCCAAGACGCTCGAGATCCTCGTCGTCAGCGCCCGCGCGCCGTGGGGCAACGGGCGCCTCTTTCCGCGCGGTCAGCTCCGCGAGCCGCTCTCCGTGCTGCGACGGAGCCACGTGGTCGTCGTCACCAATCCTGCCGACGACGAGGTCGTGGACGCGGTCACCCGCACGCTGCGGCTCCACGACTCGCCCGCGCCGGTGGTCACCGCACGGTACGAGCCTCTCGAGGCGCGGCGGGTGGGGGATGGCGCGCGGCTGCCTCTCGCCGAGCTGCGCGGCCGGCGCCTGCTGGGCTTCGGCGGGCTGGCCTCGCCCCGCTCGTTCATGGACACCCTCTCGACGATGGGCGTGCTCCTCACAGGCTTCGCCGAGTTCGGGGATCACCACTGGTATACCGACGCGGATCTCGCAGAGGTGGCGCGGCGCGCGCGGCTGGCCGGTGCCGAGGGGCTGATCACGACGGAGAAGGATGCCGTGCGGCTCCGCGAGAAGGCGCTGCCCGGTCTTCCCGTGTGGGTGCTCACCGTGCGGATGGTCCTGTCGAGCGGCCAGGCCGCCTGGGTGGAGGCGCTGCGTCAGATCGCCGCGCCCGCGCGCGGGTGAGCGCGGGCGTGCCCGCGACGCTCGTGGTGCGCGCTCCCAACTGGCTGGGCGACACCGTGATGGCCCAGCCGGCTCTGGCGGGTCTGCGCGAGGCAATGCCCGAGGCGACGATCACCGTGATCGGCCGCTGGGCTTCCGTGCTGCGCGGGCAGGGCATCGCCGATGCGCTACTTGGCTACCCCGCGTCCCCGGGCCGGCGGCGCTTCGCCCGCGCCCTCGCGGGCGCGCGGCCCGACCTGGCGCTGGTCCTGCCCAACTCGTTCGAGGCGGCGCGCGCGGCGCGCCACTGGGGCGCGCGGCGGCGCGTGGGCTTCGACACCGACGCCCGTGGGCTCTACCTTACCGACCGGGTACCGCTGCCCGAGCCCCGCCGCCATCAGGTCGACGAGTACCGGCTCCTGCTCGAGGCCCTGGGCGTCACGACGGCCGCTCGCGAACCGCAGCTGCGCGTGCCCGACGATGCCGCCGCTGAGGCGGAGGTGGACGCGCTGCTGGACGGGGGCCTCCCGCGCGGTCTCGCGCCGATCGGGCTTCACCTCGGCGCCGCGGCCGGACCGGCCAAGCACTGGACACCGGCCGGCTGGGCGGCCCTCGCCGACCGGCTGCACGCGCTCGGCCTGCCCGTGGTGCTGCTGGGCGGCCCCAACGATGCTGCGGCCGCGGAGGCGGTGCTCGGGCTCGCCGCGACAGCGCCACGCTCGCTCGTCGGGCGCGATCGCGCCGCGCTGCTACCGCATCTGCTTCCCCGGCTTCGCGGGCTCGTCAGCGCGGACACGGGCGTCGCGCACCTCGCGGCGGCGCTCGGCGTGGTCACGGTGACGCTGTTCGGCCCCACCGATCCGCGGCTCACCGCCCCGCGCTCGGCGCGTGCCCGCGTCGTCGCGCCCGGCGCGCCGTGCGCGCCGTGCTTCCTCGACGTCTGCCCCATCGATCACGTCTGCATGCGGGCCATCGACGCGGACGCGGTGGCGACGGTAACGCGGGAGGCGGTGGTGTGAAGATCGTCCTCCACACCGAGGCCTCGCCGGGGCTCGGCGGGCAGGAGATCCGCACCCTCGACGAGTCGCGCTGGATCACCGAGCGCGGCTGGCGCGTCCTGCTCGCCGGCCAGCCGGGCAGCCGTTTCGTCGAGCACGCCCGCGTGCGCGGCATCCCCGCAGTCGCGGTGCGGATGCGCGGCCCCTTCGACCTCGGCGCGGCGCGCACGCTCGCGCGCCTGATCCGGAGCGAGCGGGTGAGCCTCGTACATACGCACAGCTCGATCGACGCGTGGGTGGCCGGTATGGCCGCGCGGTGGGCGGGCGTGCCCGTCGTGCGCACGCGCCACGTCTCCATCGCCATCCGGCGTGGGCTCAACCCCGTGTACCGGTGGCTCGCCGACCGCGTGATCACCAGCGGCGAGGAGATCCGGCAGCTCGTGATCGCGGCGGGCGCGCGACCCGAGCGGGTGATCGCCATCCCCGCCGGCGTGGACCTCGACGCGTTCGCGGTGCCCCACGACAGCGCGGCCGTGCTCGAGTCCGTGGGCCTGACCCGCGCGGCGGGGGGGCCCGACGGCCCCATCGTCGGATCGGTCGCGATGTTCCGCGGCTCCAAGGGCCACGATCACCTGCTCGACGCGTTCGCACGCGTGCACGCGCGGCGCGCCGACGCGCGGCTGCTCCTCGTGGGCGACGGCGGACGGCGGGCCTGGGCGGAAGGCATCGCCCGCGCTCGCGGGATCGCGGCCGCGGTGCGCTTCGCGGGCTTCCGCACCGACGTGCCGGCGCTGCTCGGCATCATGGACTGCTTCGCGCTCGCCTCCACCCGCACCGAAGGGGTGCCGGGTTCGCTGCTGCAGGCGGCGGCCGCGGGGATCCCGCTGGTGGCGAGCCGCATCGGCGGCATTCCCGAGTTCGTGGAGGACGGGGTCACGGGCCTCCTCGTGCCGCCCGAGGATCCGGCCGCCCTCGCCGCCGGCATCGAGCGCGTGCTCGCGGATCCGGCAGCCGCCGCGGCGCGCGCGCGGGCTGCGCGCAAGCGCTGCGAGGAGGGGTTCTCCCGCGAAACCTCGATCGGGCGCCTGCTCGCCCTCTACGACGAGCTGCTCGCCCCGCGGCGATGACGCCCGAGGCCTCGCCGCTCCGCATCCTCCACCTGGTCGCCAATCGCTGGTGGACCGGCAGCGCCGACCCTGTCATCCGCCTCATCGACGGCCTCGCGCGGCGCGGCCACACCGTGCGGCTGGGGCTGATCGTGGGTGACCGCTTCGAGGCCAAGGCCCGCGAGGCCGGCATCGAGCCCGAGCCCGGGCTCTCGCTCGACGTGAAGGGAGCGCCGTGGGCGTGGGTCACCGACGCGCGGCGGGTGCGCGGGCTCGTGCGCCGCGAGGCCATCGACATCGTCCACGTGCACCACTCCCACGACCACTGGCTGGGCGCGGCGTCCCGGGGCCCCGCCGCGCTGGTTCGCACGTTCCACAATCAGCGCGCGGTGCGGCTCGGGCACGTGGCTCGCGCCCTCTACCGGCGCGCCGACGCGGTGATCGTGGTGAGCCGACAGATCGAGGAGCGCGCGCGCCTCGCCGGCATCGCGCCCGAGCGCATCCGCCGCGTCAGCGGAGTCGTGGACCTCGCGCGCTTCATGGAGGACGCCGATCCCACCGCGGTGCGGGCCGAGCTCGGGATCGACGGCGGCCCCGCCACGTCCGGTCCCATCATCGGCTCGGTCGCGCGCCTCGCCCACAACCGCGGCCACGAGCTCCTGATCCGGGGCTTTCAGCGCCTGCTCGGACGCTATCCGAGCGCGCGGCTGCTCCTCGTGGGCAAGGGGGAGGCGCGGCCGCGCCTGGAGGCGATGGTCCACGAGCTGGGGCTAGGACGGGAGATCATCTTCACGGGCTATCGCGACGGCGACCTGCCCGCGGTCCTGCGGGCCCTCGACACCTTCGTTTTGGTCGGCGCGGGCTCGGACGAGTCGTGCCGCGCCGCCCTCGAGGCGATGGCGGCGGGCCGCCCCGTGGTGGCCCGGCGCATCGGGGCGCTCCCCGACACCGTCGCGCACGGGGAGACGGGGCTGCTCGTGGACGACGAGCGGCCCGAAGCGGTGGAGTCCGCGCTCGCCGCCCTCGCCGCCGATCCCGCGCGGGCGCGGCGCATGGGTGAGGCGGGCCGGCGGCGCGCTCAGGAGGAGTTCAGCCCCGCGCGCCACGCTGCCCAGGTGGAGGCGGTGTATCGCGAAGCGGTCGCGCGCCGACGGAGGACCGGATGAGGGTGCTCCAGATCGTCTCCTGCCGTGGCTGGTCGTCGGACGCCTACTGGGCCGCGCGCGTCAGCGTGGAGCTCGAGCGGGCCGGGCATCAGGTGACCTTCGCCTGTCGGCGGGGAACCGAGTCGCGCGTCATCGATCGCGCGCGCGCCGCCGGAGTCCGGCGCATCGAGCTGCTCGAGCTGCCGGGCGGGGTGAATCCCGCCGCCGACGCGGCGGATCTCCGCCGCCTCCGTCGGTGGCTGCCCGACCTCGACGTCGTCCACGCGCACCGGGGAAAGGAGCACTGGCTGGCCGCCCTCGCCAATCGCCTGTCCCGCACGCCACGGCCGATCGTGCGCACCCGCCACATCGTACAGCCAGTCCGATCGCATCCGCTGAATCGCTGGCTCTACCGCCGGGGCACTGCGCTCGTGGTCACGGTGACGGAGGCCATCCGCCGGCAGTACCTCGCCGCGGGCCTGGTGGACGCGGAGCGCGTCGTGGCCTTGCCGGGCGGCGTGGACGCCGACGCGTGGCGGCCGGGCCGGAGCCCGCGCGCACTGCGCGCCGCGCTGGGCGTCGCGGATGGCGTGCCGGTGATCGGCCTGCTCGGCGGCTTTCGCGCGATGAAGGGTCACACCGTCGCCCTCGAGGCGGTGGCGCGCCTGGCGCGGGCCGGCCGCGCGTTCCACGTCGCCATGGTGGGCGGCGGCTCCATGCACCTGCAGATCCGCGCGCTGCGCACCCGCCTCGATCTCGCCCATCGCGTCACCATCATGGATGGCCTGGTGGACGCCCCGGAGATGGTGGCGGGCTTCGACGCGGCCCTCTACGTGCCCCTCGAGTCGGACGGCATGTCGCGCGTGCTCTTCGAGTACATGGCGGCGGGGCGGCCGGTGGTGGCGAGCCGCGTGGGGGTGGTGCCGGAGGTGCTGGTCGACCGCGAGAGCGCGCTGCTCGTGCCCGGCGGAGAAGTCGGCGCGCTCGCCGACGCGATCGACACGCTACTCGCCGATCCCGCGCTGGGCGCCCGTCTCGGCGCCGCGGGACGCGATCTCGTGGATAGGCGGCTCTCGGGCGCGCGCGTCGCGGAGGCGCTGGCCGCGCGCTACGCGGCGCTGGCGACGCCGACCGCGTGAAGGTCTCCGTCCTCTGCTTCGACGTCTCCGACAACGCCGCCGGCCGCGCCCATCTCCTCGCGCAGCTGCTCGCGCCCATCGCCGAGGTCGAGATCGTGGGTCCGCGCCACGGCGCCGGCGTATGGCCACCGGTCGCTGCCGATGGGGTCCGCTACGTGAGCGTGCCCGCGGGTCGGATCGCGAGCTTTGCGGGAGCCTTGCCGGGCCTGCTCCGCGCGGCGGACGGCGATCTCCTCTACGCCTCCAAGCCCCGACTCGGCTCCGCCGGCCTCGGGCTCCTCAAGCGGCGGCTCGGCGGCCGACCGCTGCTCCTCGACATCGACGACTGGGAAGTCGGCTTCTTTCTTCGGGGAGGCGTCTGGGGCACGGTCGGACGCGCGGTCAACTGGACCAATCCGCGCGGCCTCCCCTGGACCTGGCTGATGGAGCGAGCCGCGCGCACGGCCGATGCGATCACGGTGGCGTCGCGCTTCCTCCAGGAGCGCTTCGGCGGCACGCTGATCCCGCACGTGCGGGACACCGACGCCTGGCGGCCCGGCCTGGACGATCCGACCAAGGTACGGGCGCAGCTGGACGCCACGGGGAAGCGGCTCGTCATGTTCCTTGGCACCGCGCGCGAGCACAAGGGCGTGGACGATCTCGTCACGGCGGTGGCGGCGCTCGCGCGGCCGGATCTCGTCCTGGCGCTCGTGGGCACCGACCCCGACGGCGCCACCGGGCGGCGGCTCCGGACTCGGCTGCCCGCACTCCGCCTGATTCCCGCCATCGCATTCTCCGAGGTGCCGCGCTATCTCGAGGCGGCCGACGTCGTGGCCGTCCCCCAGCGTGACGGTCCCGACACGCGCGGGCAGGTGCCCGCCAAGCTCTTCGATGCAATGGCGCTGGCGCGCCCCATCGTGGCCACGCGCGTGTCCATGATTCCCGAGATCCTCGACGGAGGCGGCTGCGGCGTGCTGGTCCCACCCGGCGACGCCGCCGCCCTGGGCGCCGCCATCGAGCGTCTCGCGAGCGATCCCGAGAAGGCGCGCGAGCTCGGGGCGCGCGCGCGAGCGCGCTGCGTCGAGCACTACAGCTTCGCCAGCGCACGCCGCGACCTGTTCCCGCTGGTGCAGGGGCTGCTCGACCGGACGGGCCGGGGGTGAAGCTCGCCCTCGTCTGCCGGCCGTTCACCTTCCACGGCGGCGTGGAGACGGCGACCGCCGGGCTCGTAGGCGAGCTCGCGCGCCGCGGCCACGCCGTGACTCTTCTCACGACGCGAGCGCAGCGCCCGGTCGCGGGCATCCGGGTGCGCCGGCTACCGGTGCTGTGGCAGCCCTCGCTGCTCCGGCTCGTGTCTTTCGGGCTCGCGGCACGCGCGGCCGCGCGCGCGGGCGGCTACGACGTCGTGCAGACTCATGAGCGCATGAGGGGGGCGGACGTGTACCGCGCGGGCGAGGGGACGCACCGAGGCTACCTGGAGGCCATGGGCCGAGAGGCTCAACGAAGTCCCTACCATCGATATGTTATCAGGCTGGAAACACGGATGTTTCGGCTTGATGGTATCGGCCGGATCGTCGCGATCTCCGCCCGCGGCAAGGCCGAGATCGAACGGCTCTACGCGACGCCGCCGGACCGCGTGACCCTCGTGTATAACGGGGTCGACCTGGCGCGCTTCGATCCGCCGGCGCGCGTCCACGATCGTCCTGCCGCACGCGCGGAGCTGGGCGTCGAGGAAGGGGCCTGGTGCGTGCTGTTCGTCGGGTCGGGCTTCGAGCGCAAGGGGCTGGGTCCGCTCGTGGAGGCGCTGGCGCTGCGTCGTGACCCCGCCGCGCGCCTCGTCGTGGCGGGCAAGGGCGACCGCGCGGCCTATGAGGCGCTGGCGTCGCGCCGGAGCGTGGGCCCGCAGGTCATCTGGGTGGGGACGCGGCACGACGTCGAGCGGCTCTACGCAGCGGCGGACGTGGTGGCGCTGCCCGCCCGCTATGAGCCATTCGGGAACGTGCACCTCGAGGCGCTGGCCTCCGGCCGGCCGATGCTGACGAGCGTGCACGCGGGGGGCGCCGAGCTGATCCAGCCCGGCGTGAACGGCTGGGTGGTCCCCGAGGTGACGGCAGACGCCATCGCCGAGGGGCTGGAGCGCCTGCGCAGGACCGACCCACTCGCCCTCGGCCGGGCCGCGCGGGCCACCGCCGAGCCGTACACCTACGCGGCCCAGGCCGCCGCATTCGAAGATCTCTACCGGAAGATCGTGAACTGATCCGGCTCCGAACTCCCGATCTTCATTGATCGTTCGGGGCTGGGGGCAGTACACTGCCACTCGATGGCTGGACGCCCCGCGGTGTTCATCGACCGGGATGGTTGCCTCACCGGCGAGGTGGGGTATGTGAATCATGTCAGCCGGATCCGCCTCCTGCCCCGCACCGGGGAGGCCGTGCGCTGCTTGAATCAGGCCGGTGTTCCCGCGGTGATGGTCACCAATCAGGCCGGGATCGCGCGGGGCTATTTCTCCGAGGATGTACTCCACGCCGTGAATGCCGAGATGGTCCGGCAGCTGGCCGCGCAGGGGGCGCGGCTCGATGCTCTCTACGTCTGTACGCATCATCCTCACGAGGGCCAGCCGCCGTATCGCGCGGTGTGCGACTGCCGCAAGCCCCGGCCCGGGCTGCTCCAGCGCGCCGCGCGCGAGCTCGCTCTGGACCTCGCCGCCTCGGTGATGGTCGGGGACCGCATCTCCGACGTGGCGGTCGGGCAGGCGGTGGGGGCGGCGGGGGTGCTCGTGCTCACGGGCTACGGGCGCGGCGAGTGGGAGCATCAGCGGCATGAGTGGACCGTGAAGCCCGACCACGTGGCCGAGGATCTGCTGGACGCGGTGGCGTGGGTGCTGGCGGAGCGGCGGCGATGATGTTCCCCGCGCGCGCCACGCTCGATCTGGTGGGGCAGCTCCGCGGCCGCCGCATCCTCGTGGTGGGCGACCTCATCGCCGACGAATATCTCTACGGCAAGCCGGCGCGCATCTCGCGCGAGGCGCCCGTGCTCATCCTGCGGTTCACGGATCGGGAGATCCGGCTCGGCGGCGCCGCCAATGCCGCCCACAACGTGCAGGCCCTCGGGGCCCACGCGGCGCCAGTGGGCGTGGTGGGCGACGACGAGGGCGGCGCGGCCATCGCCGCGCTCTTCGAGCGCGCAGGCATCGGCACCGAGGGGCTCGTGCGCGCGCCGGGGCGCCGCACGCCGGTGAAGACGCGGATCATGGCCGGCGGCTACGAGTCCACGCGCCAGCAGGTAGTGCGGCTGGACCGCGAGCCCGATCCGGGGCTGCCCCCCGACGTGGAGGCGCGTCTACTCGAGCGCCTCGCCGCGCTGTCGCGCGAAGCCGATGGTTTTGTCTGCTCCGACTACGGCTACGGCGTGGTGTCGCCGCGTGTGTTCGAGGCGGTGCGCGCGCGCGCCGGGGAGCGCGGCGGCCCCGTGTCGGTGGACAGCCGCTACGATCTCCTCCGGTTCCGCGGCGCCACCGCGGCCACGCCCAACGAGCCCGAGGTGGAGGCGCTCACGGGGATCGAGCTCGTCGACGAGCGCGCGATCGAGAAGGCCGGCCGCCAGGTCCTCGAGCGACTCGAGGCGAAGCTCTTGCTCGTGACGCGCGGCAGCCGTGGCATGGCGCTCCTCGAGCGCGAGGGGCCGGTGACGTTCATCCCCATCCACGGCAGCGATCAGATCGCCGACGTGACGGGCGCGGGCGATACCGTGATCAGCGCGTTCACCACCGCGCTCGCCGCCGGCGCGCCCCCCGGGCACGCGGCCTGGCTCGCCAACGTGGCCGGCGGCGTGGTCGTGATGAAGCGCGGCACCGCCAGCGCCACGCCCGCCGACCTCGCCCAGGCGCTCTCGTCCGAGCCAGGGAGCGATGGCGCCCGTTCTCGACCCTGAGGCGGCCGCCCGCTGGGCGGACACCCAGCGTCGGCGCGGCAAGACGATTGTCCTCGCCAACGGCTGCTTCGATCTCCTCCATGTGGGCCATGTCCGCTATCTCACGGCGGCCCGGGCCCTCGGGGATGCGCTCGTGGTGGGGATCAACTCGGACGCGTCGGTCCGCCGGCTCAAGGGGGCGGGGCGCCCGCTCATGAGCGTGGCGGAGCGCGCCGAGCTGCTCGGCGCCCTTGCCGCGGTGGACGCGGTTGTGGTCTTCGAGGAGGACACGGTGGAGCGGCTGGTCCGCCTGATCCGCCCCGACGTGCAGGCCAAGGGCACCGACTATACCGAGACCACCGTGCCAGAGCGCGCCGCGGTGGTGGCGGCGGGGGGGCGCGTCGCCATCGCCGGCGATCCGAAGGATCACTCCACCCGCGACCTCATTCGCATCATTGTGGATCGCTTCGGGGGCGGGCGGTGAACGTCGCGATCGTGAAGCTCTCCTCGCTGGGCGACGTGATCCACGCTCTCCCGGTGGCGCGCGCGCTGCGTCGGGCCCGGCCCGACACCCGCATCACGTGGATCGTGGAGGCCCGAGAGTACGCGATCCTCCGCGATCATCCCGATCTCGATCAGATCATCCCCGTGGACACGCGGCGGTGGCGGCGTCTCGTCCGACGGCCCGCGGGCGCCCGCGAAGTGATGGGCAAGCTGGGCCGACTCCACCGGCGCGTGCGCCTGGGCGGCTTCGACGTCGCCATCGATCTCCAGGGGCTGCTCAAGAGCGGGGTGCTCACGGCCTACACCGGGGCCCCCCTACGCATCGGTTTCAGCGCGTCTCACTGCCGCGAGCGGCTGAACGTGCTGTTCACGAACCGGCGCGTGACTCCGCCGCCCACCGCCGTGCACGTGGTGGAGCAATACCTGACCCTCCTCGGTCCGCTCGGCATCGCCCCGGGCGTGCCGGAGTTCCATCTCCCGCCGCGGCCCGTCGCCGAGCGGCGAATGGCCGACGCCCTCGCGGAGGCCGGGCTCAAGCGCAGCGACCGCATCGTCGCCCTCAATCCCGGCGCGGGACGGCCCGAGAAGCAGTGGCCGGTGGAGCGCTTTCGCGCCCTCGCCGAGCGTCTCGCCACCGAGGCGGACACGCGCATACTCCTCCTCTGGGGGCCCGACGAGATCCACATGGCCAAGCAGATCGGCTCCGGGCTGAGCGCGCGCGCCGTGCTGGCGCCGCCTACCGACCTGGACGAGCTCACCGCGGTGCTGCGGCGGGTCGACCTGATGGTGGCGGGGGATACCGGCCCCCTGCACCTTGCGGCGGCGCTGGGCACGCCCGCGCTGGGCCTCTACGGCCCCACGCGGGCGGCGCGCAACGGTCCCTATGGTGCACAAAGCCGCGGACTTCAGAGCCCCGACGGATCCATGGCGGGGCTCTCCGCGGACGCCGCCTACGCGGCCGCACGCGACCTGCTCGAGCGCGGGCGCGGGCGATGACGCGCCTCTCGGTGACCATCGTGGCGTGGAACGAGGAGGAGCGGCTGCGTCCCTGCCTCGAGAGCGTGACGTGGGCCAACGAGATCGTGATCGTCGACGGCGAGTCGACCGACAAGACGGTGGCGCTGGCGCGCGAGTTCACCGAACGCGTCTGGGTGCGCCCGTGGCCGGGCTTCGCCGCGCAGAAGAACTTCGCCCTCGACCAGGCCGCGGGCGACTGGGTGCTGGCCCTCGACGCGGACGAGCGCGTCACCCCCGAGCTGCGCGTGCGCATCACCGAGATCCTCGCCGACGACGCGGCGGGCCGCCCCGTCGCCGACGGCTATCAGCTGCCGCGGCGGAACATCTTCTGGGGCGTCTGGGTCCGCCACGGCGGTCTCTACCCGGACCACCAGCTCCGCCTCTTCCGCCGCCACGCCGGCCGCTTCGTCGCGGACGCGGTCCACGAGTCGGTGCGCGTGGCCGGACGGGTGGAGACGCTCGCGGAGCCGCTGCTCCACCACTCCTACCGGAGCCTGGAGGACTTCGTCCAGCGCTCCAACCGCTACTCCACGCTCGCGGCGGGGGAGTGGGTGCGCCGCGGCAAGCGGGCCGGGCTCGCCGATCTGATCTTCCGGCCGCTCGGCCGCTTCCTCTCGATGTACATTATTCAGCGCGGCTTCCTCGACGGCTGGCGCGGCTTCGTGCTCGCCGTCCTGTACGCCGACTACGTCTTCCTGCGGATGGCGAAGGCCTGGGAGGCCCGCATCCCCCAGGACGATCGCCAGCGAGGAGTGTGATGGCAGGCGAGAAGCAGCGGGTGCTCTCGGGCATGCGACCCACAGGGCGCCTCCACCTCGGGAACTATCTGGGCGCGCTGGAGAACTGGGTACGGCTCCAGGCGGACTTCGACTGCTTCTACTTCGTGGCCAACTGGCACGTGCTCACGACCGCGCCGGAGGCGAGCGCAGAGGCCGGCTCGAGCACCCTCGAGATGGCGGCGGACTGGCTCGGCGCGGGACTGGATCCGGAGTGCTCGACGCTGTTCATCCAGTCCCGGGTCCGCGAGCACGCCGAGCTGCACCTGCTCTTCTCGATGGTCGTCCCGGTGGGCTGGCTCGAGCGTGTGCCGACCTACAAGGAGATGGTGGAGCAGCTCGGGATCGAAGCGCCGTCCTACGGCCTGCTGGGCTACCCGCTGCTGCAGTCCGCCGACATCCTGATGTACAAGGCGCATTGGGTGCCGGTGGGCGCGGACCAGGTCCCGCACATCGAGCTCACCCGCGAGGTGGCGCGCCGCTTCAACCACACATGGAAGCCCGTGTTCCCCGAGCCGCAGGCCAAGCTGACCCAGATCCCGAAGGTGCCGGGGACGGACGGTCGTAAGATGTCGAAGTCCTACGGCAACGCCATCGAGCTCGCCGATCCGCCCGAGGTGATCACGCAGAAAATCAAGCCAATGGTGACCGATCCGGCGCGGAAGCGGCGCACCGACCCGGGCGATCCCGACGTGTGCCCGGTGTTCGACCTCCACCGCATCTTCACGCCGGACGGCCCGCGCGAGGAGTGCGCGACGGGCTGCCGCACTGCCGCCATCGGCTGCCTGGACTGCAAGGGCGTGCTCCTGCAGCACATGCTGCCGCCGCTCACCGCCATCCGCGACCGGCGCGAGCGTTGGGCATCACGGCCCGCCGATCTGCTCGAGATCCTCCACGAGGGCTCGCGCCGCGCGGAGCGCGTGGCGCGCGGGACCATGGACGAAGTGCGAGACGCGGTGAAGCTCGAGCCATGACCGAGGTCGCCGCGCCCGCGCTCACCGTCCGGGTCGAATCGTTCGAGGGCCCGCTCGACCTTCTGCTGCATCTCTGCCGCACCAGCGAACTGGATCTCACCAGGCTTCCCATCCGGACGGTCACCGACCAGTACCTCGCGCACCTCGAGGCGGCGCAGTTCCAGGACCTCGACACCGCGGGCTCGTTCATGGTGATGGCGGCCACGCTCATCTACCTCAAGTCCAAGCTCCTGCTGCCGTCCACCGGCGAGCCGGACGAGGAAGATCTCGACCCCGAGGGCGAGCTCTTGCGTCAGGAGCTGGCCGCGCGGCTGGCCGAGTACGCGCGGGTGAAGGCGCTGGGGGCCTGGCTAGGCGCGCGCGAGGCTGCGCAGGCGCTGATCTTCGGCCGCACCACGGCGGAGCTGCCGCCGCCGGAGGACGTGCCGCTCCAGGACCTCTCCGTCCATCTCCTGCTGCGAGCGATCAACAGGTTGGTGGACGATCAGCGCCGCGAGCGGCCCCGGGCGGTGGAGATGGATCCCATCTCCGTGGTGGAGCGCATGAGCGAGATCGTCTCGCTGCTGCGCTCCACGTGGTCCCTTCTGTTCTCATCGGTGGCGGGTGGGGAACGCGTCCGCGCGGAGTGGGTCGTGACCTTGCTCGCGCTCCTCGAGCTGGTGCGGCTCGGGCAGGCGCGCGCGCGCCAGGCCGAGCTCTTCGGCGACATCGTGATCGAGCGCGGCGCTGGCGGCGACCCCGCGGCGGACGACCTCGCGGTCGCACCCGTGCCCCAGGGAGACGGAGAATGACCGAGCCCATCGACGTTCTCGAGGCGCTGCTCTTCGCCTCCGACACGCCCGTGGAAATCACCACGATTCGAGAGGTCCTGGAGCTGGACTCGCCCGACACCGCCCGCGACCTCGTCGACGCGCTGGGTACCCGCCTGCGAGCCGAGGGACGGGCGCTGCAGGTGATCGAGGTCGGCGGCGGCTTCCGGCTGGTGACGCGGCCCGAGGTCGCGCCGTGGCTGGTCAAGCTCGCGCGGGCGCGCACGCGCCAGCGGCTGTCGCGCCCCGCGCTCGAGACGCTCGCCATCATCGCGTATCGCCAGCCTGTCTCCCGGCCCGAGGTGGACGCGGTGCGCGGGGTGAACTCGGAGGGGGTGCTCGACAACCTCCTCGAGCGCCGGCTCGTTCGCATTGCCGGGCGCAAGGAGACACCGGGCCGCCCCTTCCTCTACGAGACCACGCGCGACTTCCTCGTGGCCTTCGGCCTGCGCGACCTCGCCGATCTCCCCAAGCCCGAGAGCGAGCTCATCATCCCGGATCTGTCCGGCCCGGAGGCGTCGGGGCAGGGTGAGCTGGACAAGGAGCTGGCGGCTGCCACCGATCCGTCTCAGCAAGATCCTGGCGCAGGCGGGGCTGAGCTCGCGCCGCGGGGCTGAGGCGCTTCTCGCCGCCGGCCGCGTCACCGTCAACGGGCAGGTGCGCACGGAGCCGGGGGCACAGGCCGACCCCGCGCGCGACACCATCACGCTGGACGGCCGGCGCCTCGACGCGGCGGCGCCCCGCACGTATCTGCTCCTCAACAAGCCGCGCGGCTACGTGACGAGCCGCACCGATCCCGGCGGCCGCCCGGTCGTCCTCGACCTGATCCGGCACGTGCGCGCGCGTCTGTTCCCGGTGGGACGGCTCGACTACGATACCGAGGGCCTGCTGCTCCTCACCGACGATGGCCCGCTGGCGAACTATTTGTTACATCCGCGCTACGAGATCCCGCGCGTGTACGAGGCCGAGGTGGAAGGCCACGTCCGGGACGCCGAGCTCGCGCGCTGGCGGCGCGGGGTGGTGCTGGACGACGGCCCGGCGGTGCCCCGGAGCGTGCGGGTGCTGCGCCGGACGGGGGCGACGGCGACATGGCTCGAGCTGACGTTCGCGGAGGGCCGCAACCACGAGGTGCGACGCTACGCCCAGGCCCTCGGCCATCCCGTGCGCCGGCTGCGGCGCATCGCGTTTGGGCCGCTGCGGCTGGGCGACCTCGCGTCCGGGCACAGCCGTCCCCTGCGCCCCGCGGAGCTCGCCGACCTCAATCGCTTGCGCGGGTAGGGGGCTTCCCTTATACTGCGGAGGCTTTAGAGACAGTCGGGCTCAGGGAGCCTCTATGAACCTGGACGATTGGCGATCCAGGATCAACGACCTCGATAACCAGATCCTCAACCTCCTCAATCAGCGCGCGGACGCCGCCCTCCACATCGGCGAGCTCAAGAGGCAGCAGGATCTTCCCTACTTCGTTCCCGAGCGGGAGGTCCAGGTCCTCGATCGGCTGATCGCGCAGAACTGCGGCCCGCTCCCTCACGAGGCGCTCCGCGTGATCTGGCGGGAGATTCTCTCCGCGTCACTCGCCCTGGAGAATCCGCTTCCCGTGGTGTACCTGGGCCCCGCCGCCACCTACACGCATCAGGCGGCACAGGTGCGCTTCGGCTCCTCCGCGCTGCTGCGGCCCACGCGCAGCATCGCCGAGGTCTTCGACGAGGTGGAGCGCGGGCGTGCGGAATACGGCGTGGTCCCGGTGGAGAACTCCACCGAGGGGCCGGTCAACGTCACCCTCGACCGGCTGATCGACTCGGACGCGCTCATCACCGGCGAGGTGACCCTCGAGATCAGCCACTTCCTCCTGTCGCGGGCCGGCGACGTCTCCGAGGTCAAGAAGGTGTGCTCGCATCCCCAGGGGCTGGCCCAGTGCCGGCAGTGGCTCAACGCCAACCTGCCCGATGTGCCCACCGAGGAAACGTCCTCCACCTCGGCGGCGGCGGAGCGGGCGAAGGACGATCCCACCGTGGCCGCCATCTCCTCCGAGATGGCGGGGCGTCTCTACGACGTCCCCGTCCTGCGGCGGCGCATCGAGGACAACCCCTTCAACTCGACGCGCTTCCTCGTCCTCGGCCGGCGCCCCATCCCCGCCACGGGGCGCGACAAGACCTCCATCCTCTTCTCCATGAAGAACGAGCCCGGCGTGCTGTTCAGCATCCTGCAGCCGTTCGCCGAGCGCGGCCTCAATCTGACCAAGATCGAATCGCGACCGACCAAGCGGCGACCCTGGGAGTACGTGAACTTCGTCGACTTCGAGGGCCACCGGGATACCGAGATCGTCGCGGCTGCGCTGAGCGCGGTCCGCGAACGCTGCCAGTTCCTCAAGATCCTCGGATCCTACCCGGTCGCCTAAGGAGCCCCGGCATGGCCTCGTCATGGGAGTCGCTCGCCAACGATCACATCCTCGGGATCGCCCCCTACGAGCCCGGGAAGCCTGTCGAGGAGGTCGAGCGCGAGCTTGGCATCCACGACGCCATCAAGCTGGCGTCGAACGAAAATCCGCTGCCGCCGTCCGAGCGGGTGCAGAAGGCGGTGGCCGCGGCGATCACCCAGCTCAACCGCTATCCCGACGGCACCGGCTTCTACCTCCGCGAGGCGCTCGCGCGCCGGCACGGCGTCACCGCCGACCACCTGATCCTCGGCAACGGCTCCAACGAGCTGATCGAGCTGATCGCGCGCGCGTTCATGCGCCCCGGGGATGAGGCGGTGATCCCGCATCCCTCGTTCGTCGTCTACCCGATGATCGTGCAGGCGGTGGGCGGGATCCGTGTGGTCGTCACCCTCAAGGACCACCGGCTGGATCTCGAGGCGATGGCGCGGGCGATCACCCCGATGACCAAGCTCGTCTTCATCGCCAATCCCAACAACCCCACCGCCACCATCGTGACCGCGCCGGACGTCGAGGATTTCATGGCGCGCGTGCCCGACCGCGCCATCGTGGTGTTCGACGAGGCCTACTTCGAGTTCGCCCAGGGCCCGGACTTCCCCGACTCGCTGAGCTATCTGCGCCAGGGCCGCAAGGTCGTTTGCCTCCGCACGTTCTCCAAGGCGGCGAGCCTGGCCGGGCTGCGGGTGGGCTACGGGATCGGCGACCCCGACTGCGTGAGCCTGCTCAACCGCATCCGGCCCCCCTTCAACGTGAACTCTCTCGCGCAGGTGGCGGCGCTCGCCGCGCTGGAGGACGATGCGCACATCGTCGAGTGCCTGCGCATGATCGAGGCCGGACGCGCCTATCTCAGCGAGGAGTTCGCTGCGCTGGGGCTGCGCTTCCCGCCGTCGCGGGCAAATTTCCTCCTGGTCGACGTGGGGCGCAATGCGCTCGACGTGTACCAGCGGCTCCTCCGCGAGGGCGTGATCGTGCGGCCGATGCTGTCCTTCGGCATGGAAAGCACGCTCCGCATCAGCATCGGCACGCCGGAGGAGAACCGCCGGCTGATGAAGGCGCTCCGCAAGGTCCTGCAGGAGGCCAAGCGCGCGTGATCCGGCGGCTCTGCGTCGTCGGCCCGGGGCTCCTGGGCGGCTCGATCGCGCTGGCCGCCCGCGCGCGCAAGCTGGCCGGCGAGATCGTCGTGGTGGGGCGGGCGGAGGCGAGCGTGGCGCCGGCGCTGCGGGCGGGAGCGGCGGATCGAGGCACTACCGATCTCGCGGCGGGGCTGCGCGGCGCCGACTTCTGCGTGCTCGCGACCCCGGTGGCGACGCTCGAGGGCCAGCTCGCCGCGGTCTGGGCGGCCGCCGAGCCGGGCACCGTCCTCACCGACGTGGGCAGCACGAAGGGGCGCATCGTGGCCACCGCGGAGCGGCTGGCTATCGGGCGTCCGCTCGACTTCGTGGGCAGCCATCCCATGGCGGGCTCGGAGCGCGCCGGGTTCGCGGAGGCGCGCGCCGATTTATTCGTAGCGGCAACCGTTATTCTGACGCCCACGGAGCGCACCGCGCCGGCGGCCCTCGCGCGCGTGCGCGCGTTCTGGGAAGCGATGGGCGCCCGCCTCACGGTGCTGGACCCGCTCACCCACGACCGCGCCACCGCGGCGGTGAGCCACCTGCCGCACCTGGTCGCCGACGCGCTCGTGGATGCGGTGCTGCGCATGGATCCCGCGTTCCTCGACGTGGCTGCGCGCGGCTTCCGCGACACCACGCGCATCGCCGCGTCCAGCCCGGCGGTCTGGCGCGAGATCTTCCAGGACAATCGCGCCGCCCTCGCCGAGGCCCTCGCCGCCTTCCGTAAATCGCTCGATCATCTCGAAGCGGTGATCGCGCTGGGGGACGCCGCCGCCGTCGAGGCCGAGCTCGAGCGAATCAAACAGCACCGGGAGAAGCTCGGGTGAGAATTCGCGTCACCCCGACCCCGCGCCTCGCCGGCCGCGTGCTCGTACCCGGCGACAAGTCCATCTCGCATCGAGCCGCGCTGTTCGGCGCGCTCGCCAGCGGCCGCACCGAGATCACGGGGTTCCTCGAGGGCGAGGACTGCCTGGCCACTCTCCGGGCGGTGCGGGCCCTCGGGGTGGAGGTCACCCGAAAAGGGCCGGGCCACTACCTGGTCGACGGCGTGGGACCCGACGGGCTCACCGAGCCAGAGGACGTGATCGACTGCGGCAACGCTGGCACCGGGGCGAGGCTCCTGGTGGGCGTGCTCGCGGGCCAGCCCTTCTGGTCCATTCTCACGGGGGACGAGTCGCTGCGGAGCCGCCCCATGGACCGCGTGGCCGCCCCGCTGCGCCGCATGGGCGCGACCGTGGTCGGCCGCCGCGAGGGCAGCCGTCTGCCGCTGGCGGTGCGGGGCGCGCGCCCGCTGAAGGCAATCACCTATGAGTCCCCCGTGGCTTCCGCGCAGGTGAAGACGGCGCTGCTCCTCGCCGGCCTCTGGGCCGATGGCCCCGTGACGGTGCGCGAGCCCTCCCCGTCGCGCGACCACACCGAGCGCATGCTGGGCGGTTTCGGCGCGCGCCTGACGGCAACGCCGGAGGGCGTGACGCTGACACCCGGCGGCGAGCTTCGTGGGCAGCCGGTGGCCGTGCCGGGCGACATCTCCTCGGCCGCCTTCTTCCTCGTGGCGGGCGCCCTCATGGCCGATCCCGAGCTCACCGTCGCCCACGTGGGCACCAATCCCACGCGCACCGGCGTCCTCGAGGTGCTGGAGGCAATGGGCGCCTCGATCCGGCGGCAGGCCCCCGCCGGTCCCGGCGCCGCCGCCGAGCCGGCCGCCGACCTCGTCGTCCACCGGAGCCGCCTGCGTGGCGCCGAGATCGGCGGCCCCGTCATCCCGCGCCTCATCGACGAGGTGCCCATTCTCGCGGTGGCCGCGACGCTCGCGGAGGGTCCCACCGAAGTGCGCGATGCCGCCGAGCTGCGCGTCAAGGAGTCGGACCGCATTCGCGCCATCGCCGCCGAGCTCGGCCGGATGGGCGCGCGGATCACCGAGCGGCCGGACGGCCTGCGGATCGAGGGCGGGACGCGCCTGCGCGGCGCGGTGGTGTCGAGCGGGGGCGATCACCGGATGGCGATGTCCCTGGTCATCGCCGGCCTGCTTGCGGACGGCGAGACAGTGGTGGAGGATACGGACTGCATCGCGACCTCCTTCCCGGGCTTTCTCACCGCGGTCAACGACCTGGCGGGATCTCCGGCGGCGAGGGCGGAAGCATGACGTGTGATGGCCGGCGGGAGCCCGTGATCACGATCGACGGACCGGCGGGAGCGGGAAAGTCCACCGCCGCGCGTGCGCTCGCGCGCCGGCTCGGCTTCCGTCTCCTCGACACCGGCGCCATGTACCGCGCCCTCGCCTGGGCGGTGCGCGAGGCGGGGCTCGCCCCCGACGACACGCCGGCACTCCGCGCGGTGCTCGACGCGACCACGGTGGCGCTGGACGGCGAGCGCGTGCTCGTCAACGGCCGCGACGTGACGGGGGAGATCCGCTCCCCCGTCATTGGCGAGCTCACGTCCGTGCTCACCATGCTCCGGGCGGTGCGCGAGAAGATGACGCCGATGCAGCGTGCGCTCGCCGCCGACGGCGGGGTCGTCCTGGAAGGCCGAGACACCGGAAGCGTGGTGTGCCCCGACGCCGACGTGAAGTTCTACCTGGACGCAACGCTCGAGGCGCGCGCGCGGCGGCGGCGCGAGGAGCTCGCGGAGCGCGGCCTCGCCCTGGACCTGGACCGCGTGCGCGAGGAAGTGGCGCGGCGCGACCGGCAGGACATGGGCCGCGCCATCGCCCCCCTCGTCCGGCCGGCGGACGCGGTGGTGGTGGACACGACGGGGCTGGACGGGGCGGAAGTGCTGGAGCGGCTGATGGACGCGGTGGAGCGGGTCCGGTGCTCTACGAGATCCTGAAGCCAGTCGCGGTGCTCCTGATGCGGCTCTACTTCCGGCTGGAAGCGCGCGGGGCCGAGCAGGTGCCGCCCACGGGACCGCTCCTGCTCGTGTCGAATCACTCGAGCGTCCTGGATCCGCCCCTCGTCGGCGGCGCCTCGCCGCGCCAGCTCTCGTTCCTCGCCAAGGCGGAGCTGTTCGACATCCCGCTCTTCGGTCGCTTGATCCGCGCGCTGAACGCGCGGCCGGTGCGCCGCGAGGGTTCGGATGCGCGCGCGCTCAAAACGGCGCTGAAGGTGCTGGAAGAGGGGCGCGCGCTGCTGGTGTTCCCGGAGGGCACCCGCGGACCCGAGGGAGCCTTGAGAGAGGCGAAGCCCGGGGCGGGCATGCTCGCCGTCCTGAGCGGGGCCGTCGTCGTGCCCGTTCTCATCACGGGCAGCGGGCGCGCGCTCCCCAAGGGCGCGGCGTTTCCGCGGCCGGCCAAGGCCGTGGTGCGCTTCGGCCCGCCCATGCGCTTCAAGGCGAAGGCCGAGGGCGAGCGCGAGACACCGGAGGAGCGAAAGGACGCGTATCGCGCGGCCACCGACGAGATGATGCGCGCCATCGCGCAACTCCAGCGTCAGGCCGCCTGAGACTTACCCGTACGCAGAAGCTCGCAACACTATATATATAGAGGGAACAAAGGAGGCAGTCAGGACTTATGGCGACGGATGAACGGAAGGTGCCGGGCCTCGCGAGCGCGCAGCGCGAGGTGGAGGGAGACCCCGAAGAGACGATGGAGTACTGGCTGTCCCGCAGCGTGGGGGACATCGAAGAAGGGGAGGTGATCCGCGGCCGCGTCGTAGAGGTGCGCACCGGCGACGTGATCGTGGACATCGGCTACAAGAGCGAGGGCGCCATCCCCATCGAGGAGTTCCGCTATAGCGGCGCGCCCAAGGTGGGGGACGAGATCGAGGTCTTCCTCGAGGCCAAGGAAGACTCCGAGGGCCTCATCGTCCTGTCCAAGGACAAGGCCGACAAGATCAAGGTGTGGGATCAGATCTCCAAGGCCTTCGACGCCGGCTCGCCGGTCGAGGGCCGCGTGGTCGAGGTGGTCAAGGGTGGTCTCGCCGTGGACGTGGGCGTGCGCGCGTTCCTCCCCGGCTCTCAGGTCGACCTCCGCCCGGTGAAGAACCTTGCCACGATGCTCGGCCAGACCATCCGCGCCAAGGTCATCAAGCTCAACCGCCGCCGGGGCAACGTGGTGCTGTCGCGCCGCGCGGTGCTGGAGACGGAGCGGGAGGAGAAGAAGAAGCACACCCTCGCCGTGCTCACCGAGGGCATGGCGCTGACCGGCACTGTGAAGAACATCACGGACTACGGCGCCTTCATCGACCTCGGCGGCATCGACGGGCTCCTGCACGTGACCGACATGTCCTGGGGCCGCATCGGCCACCCCTCGGAGATCTTCCAGGTGGGCGATCAGGTCGAGGTGGTGGTGCTCCACTTCGACCGCGAGACGGGCCGCGTGTCGCTAGGCTACAAGCAGAAGTCCTCGGACCCGTGGGCGGTGGTCGACCAGCGCTATCCCTCCGGCGCGCGGGTGCAGGGGAAAGTGGTGAGCCTCACCAACTACGGCGCCTTCGTCGAGCTCGAGCCCGGCGTGGAGGGCCTCGTGCACGTGTCCGAGATGTCCTGGACGCGGCGGGTCCGCCACCCCTCGAAGATCGTCAACGTGGGCGACACCGTCGAGGTGCAGGTGCTCGACGTCAACAAGGCGACCAAGCGGATCTCGCTCGGCATGAAGCAGGTCGAGGCCGATCCGTGGGACTCCATCGACGACCGCTACAAGCCCGGCATGCGCGTGCAGGGGAAGGTGCGGAACCTCACCGACTTCGGCGCGTTCGTGGAGCTCGAGCCGGGAGTGGACGGACTCCTGCACATCTCCGACATGTCCTGGACCCGCAACATCGGGCATCCGTCGGAGCTGCTCAAGAAGGGCCAGCCCATCGAGACCCAGATCCTCAACGTGGATCGGGACAACAAGCGCATCTCCCTCGGCCTCAAGCAGATCCAGCCCGACCCGTGGGAGACGGTGTCGCAGCGCTACCCGATGGGCTCGCGCGTCACCGGCAAGGTGGTGCGCCTCACCGACTTCGGCGCGTTCGTGGAGCTCGAGCCCGGCGTGGATGGGCTCCTGCACATCTCGCAGATGTCGAACCGACCCATCGCCTCGCCGGCCGATCTCGTCAACGTGGGGGACGAGCTGACGCTGCTCGTGATCCGGGTGGACCCCAACGAGCGCCGCATCGGCCTGAGCCTCAAGGAGCTCGCCGCCGCCGTGATGATGGACGAGCCGCCGCAGTCGGAGGGTGGTGGCGCCGGGCGTGGACGCGGCAAGGGGAAGCGGCGCCGGCAGGACGACGACTTCGACGACGAGGACTAGCCGGCGGTGGCCTCTCGGGCGCGCAGCCTGCTCCTGGGTGCGGGCCTCGCCGCGCTGCTCCTCGTGGTCTTCGTTGTCACGGTCTGGATCCTCATGGCCGTGCTCGAGGACGGCGCGCTGCCCGGCGGGCCCCGCGTCGCGGTCGTCGAGATCGAGGGCATCATCCTCGACGGCGACCACGTCGTGCGCGAGCTCCTGGATTACGCCGAGAACCCTGCGGTGAAGGCCGTGGTCGTCCGGGTCAACAGCCCGGGCGGGGTGGTGGCGCCCACCCAGGAAATCTACAACGCCGTCCAGCGGGTGCGGAAGGCGGGCAAGCCCGTGGTGGCCTCCTTCGGCGCGGTGGCCGCCTCGGGGGGCTACTACGTCGGCGCCGCCACCAATCGCATCTTCGCCAACCCGGGCACGCTCACCGGCTCCATCGGCGTCGTCATGCAGATGGCGAACGTCGAGGGGCTTCTCAAGAAGGTGGGGGTCGAGTACGTGGTCGTGAAGGCCGGTGCGTACAAGGACGTGGGCAACTTCGCCCGCACGATGACCCCCGAGGAGCGACGCATTTTGCAGGCTCTCCTGGACGACGTGCACGGGCAGTTCATCGCGGCAGTCGCGCAGGGCCGGGGGCTCGAGGAGAGCGCGGTGCGCGCCGTCGCCGACGGGCGCATCTACTCGGGCGCGCAGGCCAAGAGCTTGAAGCTGGTCGACGAGCTGGGCGGCTTCGAGGAGGCGGTGGAGGCGGCCGGCAAGCTGGGCGGGATCCCCGGCAAGCCCAAGCTCATTCTCCCGCGGAAGCGCTTCTCGTTCACCGACCTGCTCAAGAGCGAGCTCGGGGTCGGGGTGCCCTCGACCCTCCTGCCGAGCCTGCCCACGCTCCGGACCCCTCTCTATCTGATGTACTAGGGGGGAGGGGAGCCCAGGGTGGCCCCTAACCCCCCGCCCTTCTTGACAATCTTTTCGATGGCATGCTAGCGTGACGCAAGATCGCACTGCCCCCACGGGTGCTCCGATGGGGCGCGGGTCAAGCCGGGCCGGGCACGGGGAGGGAGTCAGGTCATGACCAAAGCGGATCTCATCGACGAAGTGTCGAGGGTGTCGAGCCTGACGAAGAAGGAGACGGAGCTCATCGTGAACACCGTCTTCGACAACATCACTGACGCCCTCGCCAAGGGGGACAAGGTGGAGTTGCGGGGGTTCGGCAGCTTCCGGATCCGCCACCGGAATTCCCGCAAGGGACGCAATCCCAAGACGGGAGACTCGGTGAGCGTGCCCGAGAAGCGGGTGCCCTTCTTCAAGGTCGGCAAGCGGCTGCGCGAGCTCGTCAACACCTAGCCCAGCCGAGTGGACCGCCTGTGGGCCCCGTGGCGGATGAGTTACGTGACTTCCGCCGGAGCGCCCGACGCCACCTGTGTCTTTTGCGCCGCTCTCTCCGCCGGTGACGACCGGCGGGCCCTGATCCTCCGGCGTGCCCCCCGCGCCTTCCTGGTCCTGAACGCGTTTCCCTACGCCACCGGCCACCTGCTCGCCATGCCCCTTCGCCATGTCGCACGCGTCGAGGACGTGACGACGGACGAGATGGCCGAGACCATGACCCTGGTGCAGGACGGCGTGCGCGCCCTCGCCGAGGGGTACAAGCCCGACGGCTTCAACATCGGCATGAACCTCGGCCGCGTGGCGGGGGCGGGCGTGCCGGGACACCTGCACATGCATGTGGTGCCGCGGTGGAACGGCGACACCAACTTCATGCCGGTAGTCGCCGAGACCAAGGTGCTGCCGGAATCCCTCGAGACGACCTACGACCGCCTGACGGCTCTGCTGCGCGCGTGACGGATCCCCGCGGCGCCGAGCTCACCCCGATGATGCAGCAGTACCGCGAGCTCAAGCGGCGGTACCCGGACTATCTGCTGCTCTTCCGCCTGGGCGATTTCTACGAGCTCTTCTTCGAGGACGCGCAGCGCGGCGCTACCTTGCTTCAAATCACCCTCACCGCGCGTGGGGACGCGCCGATGGCGGGCATCCCGCACCACGCCGCCGACACCTACATCGGCCGGCTCATCCGCCAGGGCCAGAAGGTCGCGGTGTGCGAGCAGATGGAGGCTCCCGGGAAGGGGAAGAAGCTCGTCCGGCGCGAGGTAGTGCGCGTGATCACACCGGGCACCCTCACCGACACTCAATACCTCGACGGCGCCGCGAACAACTACCTCCTCGCGGCCCACCGGGCGGGGTCCGCGCTGGGGCTGGCCCTGGTGGATGTCTCCACCGGTGAGTTCTGGGTGGGGGAGGACACGGTTGGGGCGGAGAGCCTGCTGGAGGCGGCGCTGCTGCGCCGGCCCGCCGAGCTGCTCATGGCCTCCGAGGGGGACGCCGCGCTACGCCAGCGGCTGGGCGGGCTCGGCGTGCCGCTCACAGTGGGCGACCATGGTTGGTTCAAGAGGGAGAATGCGCGCGAGCGGCTCCACGCGCACTTCCGCGTGGCTGACCTGGAGCGCTTCGGGCTCGGCGGCATGACCGCCGGCGTGCAGGCAGCCGGCGCGGCACTGACCTACCTGAGCGAGACACAGGGGGACCGGCTCGGCCACGTGAGCGGCCTCCTGCGCTTCACCGCGGGCGACGCCCTCGTGCTGGACCGCACCGCGCTCACCACCCTCGAGCTCTTCGAGACCGCGCAGGAGCGGGACGTGCGGGGATCGCTCATCGGCCTCCTCGACGTCACCCGCACGCCCATGGGCGCGCGCTGTCTTCGGCAGTGGCTGCTCCGCCCGCTGTGCGAGACGGCGCCCATCGCGCGACGGCAGGATGCGGTGGCCGCGCTCGTGGACGCGCCGGCGGAGCGCGCGGCGTTGCGGACACGGCTCGCGCGCATCGGCGACATCGAACGGCTGGCGAGCCGCGCCGCCCTCGGCGTGGCCCATGCGCGCGACCTGGTGGCGCTCCGCGGCTATCTGCGCGAGCTGCCGGGCGCGCGCGAGGTTGTGGCCGGGCTGGGCACGCCGCTTCTCGCCGGCCTGGCCGAGGACGTGACCGCGGTGCCCGAGCTGGCGCGGCTCCTCGAGGACGCGCTCGAGGACGAGCCGCCGCGCGAGCTCCGGGATGGAGGGCTCATCCGCGAGGCGTGGAGCTCGGAGCTCGCCGACCTCCGACGGGCGGCGCGGGAGGCCAAGGACTGGATCGCCTCGCTCGAGGGGCGCGAACGGGCCCGCACCGGCATTCCCTCGCTGCGGGTCCGCTTCAACCGCGTCTTCGGCTACTCGATCGAGGTCTCGAATACCCACGCGAGCAAGGTTCCCCCCGAGTACGTCCGCCGGCAGACCCTGGTGGGCGCCGAGCGCTACGTCACCACCGAGCTCAAGGAGTACGAGAGCCGCGCCCTTGGGGCGGAGGAGCGCATGGCCGCGCTCGAGTTCGATCTCTTCGTCGAGATTCGCGCGCGCGTGGCCGCGGAGGCGGCCGGGCTCCTGCGCTCGGCCCGCGCGCTCGCCGCCCTCGACGCCCTCGCCGCCCTGGCGGAGGGGGCGCATCTGCGGGGCTGGGCGCGGCCGGTGGTCGACGACGGGCGCGTTCTCGAGATCCACGAGGGTCGCCACCCGGTGCTGGACGCTGCCGCGGGCTCCGCCTTCACGCCCAACGACGTGAGCCTCGACCCCGAGTCCACCCAGGTCGTCATCCTCACCGGGCCCAACATGAGCGGCAAGAGCGTGTTCATGCGCCAGATCGCGCTGCTCGTGATCCTGGCGCAGATGGGGAGCTTCATCCCGGCGCGCGCGGCCCGCATCGGCCTCGTGGACCGCGTGCTCACGCGCGTGGGCGCGCAGGACAACGTGGCGCGCGGCCAGAGCACCTTCCTCGTCGAGATGGTGGAGACCGCGAGCATCCTCGCCAACGTGACGCCCCGCAGCCTGGTGCTGCTGGACGAGGTGGGACGCGGCACCTCCACGCTCGATGGGCTCGCCATCGCGTGGGCGGTGACCGAGGCCCTCCACGACCACGGCGGGCGCCGCGGGCCCGGCGCCAAGGTGCTGTTCGCCACCCACTACCACGAGCTCACAGCGCTGGCCGAGCGGCTGCCGCGCGTGCGGAACTTCCACGTGGCGGTGCGCGAGTGGAACGACGAGATCGTGTTCCTGCACACGGTGCGGCCGGGCGGCACCGACCGCTCCTACGGCATCCAGGTGGCCCGTCTCGCCGGCCTGCCGGCGGCAGTGGTCGCGCGCGCCAAGGCCATCCTGGCCGACCTCGAGAGCGAGCGCGCGGCCCTGGCGGCGGCGGGCGCCGTCGCCGCGCCTGCCGAGCCGGTGCAGCTCGGCCTGTTCCCGGGAGGCAGTGACCCGATCCTGAAGGACCTGGCCGCCCTGGACGTCGGCTCGACCACGCCGCTGCAGGCGCTCAACCTCCTTGCGGAGTGGCAGCGCCTCCTCCGGGAGCGGTAGGCTGAGGCGGGATCGCCCGTGAGCCGGATCAAGCCGCTGCCCGAGCACCTCGTCAACAAGATCGCCGCCGGCGAGGTGGTGGAGCGCCCGGCTTCGGTGGTGAAGGAGCTGGTAGAGAACGCCATCGACGCCGAGGCCGCGCACATCACCGTGGATCTTCGCGACGCGGGCCGTCAGCTCATCCGCGTGCGCGACGACGGGATCGGGATGACCGCGGAGGAGCTCGGCTGGGCCCTCACGCGCCACGCCACCTCCAAGATCGCGACTGACGCCGATCTCGACGCCATCCACACGCTCGGCTTCCGGGGCGAGGCGCTGCCCGCCATCACCGCGGTGAGCCGCTTCTCGCTGCTGTCGTGCGCGAAGGGCGCGGTGGAGGGCGCGCTGGTGCGGGGAGCCGCCGGCGAGGCCGAGCCCACGCTGACGGTAGCGGCTCCTCCGGGCACCACCGTGGAGGTGCAGGACCTCTTCTTCAACACCCCGGCGCGGCTCAAGTTCCTCAAGGCCGCCCGCACCGAGCTCTCGATGCTGCTGCGCCTACTCCAGGGCGTGGCGCTCGCGCACCCGGAGCTCCACCTCGCGGTGACGCACGACGGCCGGGCCGCCCTCACCGCGCCGCGCGCGCGGAGCCTGCGCGAGCGGGTCGGCGCCCTCTACGGCTGGGAGGTGTCGGCCAAGATGCTCGACGTGCGCCGCGCCGAGCACGGCCTGGCCCTGGTTGGGCTGATCGCGCCACCGCAGCATGCGCGGGCGAGCCGCGAGGAGATCACCTGGGTGGTGAACGGCCGGCCGGTGCGCGACACCGCGCTCACCCAGACGCTCCTCGACGCCTACCGACCGCTGCTCGCCCGCGATCAGCGTCCCGTGGCAGTGATCTGGATCGATTGCCCGCCGCAGGACGTGGACGTGAACGTGCATCCCGCCAAGGCCTGGGTGCGCTTCCGGGCGCCGCGCGTAGTGCAGGAGACGCTCTACCTCGCCGTACAGGAGGCGCTCCGCGCCGCCGAGGTGGTGCAGCGCCAGGGTGGCATCGCGCCCGGCGGCGCGATGCCGGTGCCGGCCCCGGGCGCCGCGGATGGCGCGCCGCTCGCGCCCACGCTCGAGGCCGTCCCGGGCGCCCTCGCGGACGGAAGCCAGCCCGGCCTCTTTCACGAGACGGTCGCGGGATGGCCGGGCGAGCGCTTCGGCGCGGTCGTGGGCCAGCTCCAGGAGACATTCGTGGTCGCCGCGACCGACGAGGAGGTGTTCTTCGTCGATCAGCACGTGGCCCACGAGCGCGTGGTCTACGAGCGTCTCGAGGCGGAGCTCCAGGCCGGCCCGCTGGCCTCGCAGGAGCTGCTATTCCCGGAGACGCTCGACCTGCCGCCAGCGCTGCGCGCGCGGCTCGACGAGTGGGTGCCCACGCTGGAGCGCCTCGGCTTCGCGCTGGAGGGCTTCGGCGGCGGCACGCGGCTCGTGCGCGCGGTGCCTGCGCTCCTCGCGCGACGCGAGCCGCGGCGCCTGATCACGCGCATGCTGGAGGAGCTGGCGAGCCCGGGGAAGGAGGGAGAGGCCCCGCTGCTCGAGCGGGCGCTCGCCTTCGTGGCGTGCCGCGCCGCCATCAAGGCGCCCGCCCCACTGGAGCGCGAGGAGATGCGGCGCCTTCTCGCCGATCTCTCGGCCACGCGCACGCCGTTCTTCTGCCCGCACGGCCGTCCCATCGTCTCGCGCCTCTCGCTGCGAGAAATCCGGAAGGAGCTCCGACGCACGTGGTAGTGCGAGCCGCAGCCGAAGGCGAGGCGAGTCATACGAAGAATGAAACAGCCGAACGCTGAGGCCTCCCTCCTCGTCATCGTCGGCCCCACCGCGGTGGGCAAGACCGACGTCGCCGTCCGCCTGGCCGCACGGCTGCCCCTGGAGGCGGTGAGCGCGGACTCGCGGCAGGTGTATCGCGGCATGGACATCGGCACCGGCAAGCCCACCGAGGCCGAGCGCGCCGAGTTACGTCATCATCTCCTGGACGTCGTGGACCCGTCCGAGCGCTATCACGCCGCGCGCTTCCGGCGCGAAGCCCTGGAGGCCATCGACGCCATCCGCGCGCGCGGCCGGCTACCGCTCGTGGTGGGCGGCACCGGCCTCTACGTGCGCGCGCTGCTCAAGGGCCTTCACCCCGCGCCTCCCGCCGATCCGGCGCTACGCCGGGAGCTCGAGGCCTCGCTGGCCGCCCATGGTCCGGAAGCGCTGCATCGACGCCTGGCCGCTCGCGACCCGGGCGCGGCCGCACGCCTGCATCCGCGCGATCACGTACGCATCGTGCGCGCCCTCGAGGTGGACGTGCTGGGCGGGCCGGGGGCCGAGCGCGCGGACTGGGCGCGGGCGGTGCCGCCATTCCGCCTACTGATGGTGGGGCTCCGCCAGCCGCGCGAGGCGCTCAATCGTCGCATCGCCGATCGCGTGCGCGCCATGGTGGCCCATGGCATGATGGAAGAAGTGCGCGAGCTCCTCGCCGCCGGCTGCGACGACACGCTGCCCGCCATGGGCGGCATCGGGTACCGCCAGTTCGTCGCCGTGCTCCGCGGCACGATGACCGAGGCCGACGCGGTCCGGCTCATGATCCGCGACACCACCCGCTACGCCAAGCGCCAGATGACCTGGTTCGCCCGCGATCGCGAGATCCGCTGGCTCGACGTGGACGCGGTGGGCGGCCCGCCTGGGGCGGCCGCCACCATCGAGGCCTGGGCGCGCGAGGAGGGGCTCACCCGGTGAGCGTGCGCGAGAAGGCCGTCCTGACCGCGCTACGGCTTCCCAAGCAGCCGCGCTTCGAGGTGGACGAGTCGCTCGACGAGCTGGGTCGCCTGGCCGAGTCGGCGGGCGCCGAGGTGGTGGGCCGCATGACGCAGGATCGCCGCGCCCCCACCCCCGGCCTCTACTTCGGCAAGGGCAAGGTCGAGGAGCTGCGCGAGTGGTCCCGCGAGCAGGGTGCGAACCTCATGATCTCGGACGACGCGCTCTCGCCCATCCAGGAGCGCAACCTCGGTGGCAGCCTCGGCCTCAAGGTGATCGATCGCACCGCGCTGATCCTCGACATCTTCGCGCAGCGCGCGCGCACGATGGAGGGCAAGCTCCAGGTCGAGCTGGCGCAGCTCTCCTACCTGCTCCCGCGGCTGGTCGGACAGTGGCGGCATCTCGAGCGGCTGGGCGGTGGCATCGGCACGCGGGGACCGGGCGAGACCCAGCTGGAGTCCGACCGGCGCATGATCCGCCACCGCATCCAGAAGCTCCGCGACGAGCTCAAGCGGGTGCGCGTGCATCGCCGCCTCGTCCGCGACCGGCGGCAGGCCACCGGCTATCCGGTGGTGGCGCTCGTCGGCTACACCAATGCCGGCAAGACCACGCTTCTCAATCAGCTCACCGGCGCCGGCCGCGTTGCCGCGGATCGTCTCTTCGACACGCTGGATCCGTCCGCCCGCCTGGTGTCGGCGCCCGGCCATGCCCCGTTCATCCTCACCGACACGGTGGGCTTCATCCGCAAGCTGCCGCATCAGCTCGTGGCCGCGTTCAAGGCCACGCTGGAGGAGCTGGCCGAGGCCGATCTCCTCATCCACGTGGTGGACGCGAGCCACCCCGGGCTGGACGATCAGATGGCCGCGGTAGAGGGCCTGCTCGCCGAGCTCGAGCTCTCCGAGCGTCCGTCCATCGTGGCGCTCAACAAGGTCGACCGGCTCGACCACGACAGCGCGCTCGACGCCCTTACCGCGCGGTTCAACGGCGTCGCGCTCTCCGCGCGCACGGGGCAGGGGGCGGAGACGCTGCTCGAGCGCATCGGCCAGCACTTCCGCCCGCGGACCGAGCGGCTTCGGCTCCTCATTCCGTATCGCGACGGTCCGGCCCTCGCCCTCTGCTACGAGCGTGGCCGCGTTCTTTCGCGCGCCGACCTGCCCGAGGGGATTCGCGTCGAGGTCGAGGTGCCACGCCGCCTCGCCGGCCAGCTCAAGACCTATCGCCGGGACGATTAGGCGCCTTGGCCGGGCCGGCGTCTCCGCGGCCTCCGGCGGGGTCGGTGCTACAATCCATGGGCTGCCGTCGCGGCTCACCCATGGGACTGGCTAACTGGCTGACCATCCTCCGGATCCTCCTGATCCCGGTCTTCGTCACCCTCCTCGTCTATCGACGGGCGGGTGAGGCGCTCCTGGTCTTCTGCCTGGCCAGCCTCACCGACATGCTGGACGGCTACATCGCGCGGAGTCAGGGGAGCCAGTCGCGCCTGGGCGCCTTTCTCGATCCGGTGGCGGACAAGCTCCTGCTGACGTCGGCGTTCGTCACCCTGACGTATCTCAAGGTCATCCCGTTCTGGCTCACCGCGGTGGTCGTGAGCCGCGACTTGATCCTCTCGGTTGGCGTGCTCGTCATCCACGTGTCCGGCGGCACCGTGCATCCCGCGCCGACGTGGGTCGGCAAGACCTCGACGGTGTGCCAGATGGCCGCGGTGCTGGCCGCGATGCTCGCCTTCTTCTTCCGCGTGCCGACCATTCCCATGCTCTTCGCCTGGCTCGCCGCGTTGTTCACCGTGACCTCGGGCCTGCAGTACCTCGTGCAGGGTCTCAAGCAGCTGAACCCGCCGGCCGGGGTGGCGGGGCGGAGCTAGGCGATGGCGCGTCGCAAGAGCGAGAAAGACGGCGTGGTGGTGGGCGCGGTGGCGGCGCGCGGGCCTGCGCAGCGGGGTGGGCTACGCCCCGGCGACCGCATCGTCGCCATCAACGGGCAGCCCGTGCGCGACGTCATCGACTTCCACTTCAATGCCGGCGAAGCGCGGCTAACCTGCGCGGTGGAGCGCGAGGGCGCGCGCGCGTCGGTGGTCGTCGAGCGGCGCGGCGCCGATCTCGGCCTCGAGCTGCTCGCCCCGACCCCCTCGGAGATCTCCACCTGCGCGAACAAGTGCGTGTTCTGCTTCATCCACCAGCTTCCGCGGGGCATGCGCAAGAGCCTCTACGTCAAGGACGACGACTACCGGCTGTCGTTCCTGCACGGCAACTACATCACCCTCACCGACCTCGAGGAGCCCGAGCTCGAGCGGATCGAGACGCAGCGGCTCTCGCCCCTCTATGTGTCGGTGCACGCCACCGACCCCGATCTCCGTCACCGGTTGCTGGGCGAGCCGCGCGTCAAGCGCGACCTCATGCCGACCATGGCCCGCCTCGGCCGCGCCGGCATCCGCATGCACGCTCAGATCGTGCTCTGCCCGGGCTGGAACGACGGGCCGCAGCTCGAGCGATCCGTCCGTGAGCTCTCCGCGCTACACCCGGCGGTCGCGACGACCGCCGTGGTGCCGGTCGGCCTGACGGCGCATCGCGAGCGCCTGCCCGAGCTCCGCACGCTCACCGTGGACGAGGCGCGCGCCCTCGTGGGGACCATCGCGCAATGGCAGGCCGAGCTCCGCCCGCGTCTCGGCACCCGCTTCGTCTGGGGTGGCGACGAGCTCTATCTCCAGGCCGGGCTCCCCATCCCGTCGCGAGCCGCCTACGAAGGCTTCCCGGTGGTGGAGGACGGCATCGGGCTCGTGCGCCGCTTCGAGGATGAGTGGGCTCGCGTCCGGCGCCGCGCGCCCGCGCGGCTCGTGCGCCACCGCGCCGTGACCGTCGTCACGGGCGAGATGTACGCACCCCGCCTCGAGCGGCTCATCGCGGGGCTTGCCGTGCAGGGCCTCGACGCGCGCGTCAAAGCCATCAGGAATGAATGGTTCGGCGGGAGCGTCCAGGTGGCGGGCCTCCTCACCGGCGCCGACATCCAGCACCAGCTCGCGGGAACCGCGCTCGGCGAGGTCGTGTTCGTCCCGTCGGTCGCCCTGCGCGACAGCGTGGGCGTGTTCCTCGACGACCTCACGCCCGGCGATCTCGCGGCCGCCCTCGGCGTGCCCGTACGCCCCATCGAGCCCGGGGCGCGGGCGCTCCTCGAGGCGCTCGTCGCCGCCTGAGCGGCGCCGCGGAGCCTCCGTCGATGATCCGTCCCATCATCGCCGTCGTGGGTCGGCCCAACGTGGGCAAGTCCACCCTCTTCAACCGGTTGGTCGGGCGCCGGTCGTCGATCGTGCGCGACGTGCCGGGCGTCACGCGTGACCGGCTCTACGGCACGATGGCGTTCGAGCGCTGGCAGGCGACGGTGGTGGACACGGGCGGCTTCGAGCCCGGCTCCACCGACGATCTCGTCGCGGCCATGCGCGCCCAGATCATGCAGGCGATCGAGGAAGCAGACCTCGTCGTGTTCACGGTGGACGCGCGCGAGGGCCTCACGCCGGTGGACGAGGACATCGCACGCATTCTCCGACGCAGCGGGCGGCCCATCGTGGTGGCGGCGAACAAGGTCGACGGCGACGCCCAGGACGCCATGCTCGGGGAGGTGCACCGGCTCGGCTTCCCGGACGTGCTGCCAGTCTCGGCCGAGCACGGGCGCGGCGTGGCCGAGCTGCTCGAGGCGATCCGCGCCGCCGCGCCGCCGCCGGTGGCGGAGGCGCGGTCGGAGGGGCCGCGCGTGGCCATCGTCGGCCGGCCCAACGTGGGCAAGTCCTCGCTGGTCAACGCGGTGCTCGGGCAGCCCCGCGTGCTCGTGCACTCGGCGCCCGGCACCACCCGCGACAGCGTGGACACGCCGCTCACGTTCCGTGGCCGTCCCTATGTCCTCGTCGACACGGCGGGCATCCGTCGCAAGGGCAAGGTGTCCGAGGCGCTCGAGAAGCTCTCGGTGGTGATGGCTCTCAAGAGCCTCGAGCGCTGTCAGGTGGCCATTCTCCTGCTCGACGCCTCCGAGGGCGTGACCGCGCAGGACGCGCACATCGCGGGCTACGCGCACGACGCGGGACGCGCCGTCGTCGTGGCGGTGAACAAGTGGGACCTCGTCCCGCCGAACATGGTCACGCGCGCCGACGTCACGGGACAGATTCACGACCGGCTGCCGTTCCTGGACTATGCGCCGATCTGCTTCACCTCCGCCGTCAAGGCCAGCGGGCTCGGCGATCTCTTCGATACCGTGGACCGCGTCGCGGCGGAGGCGCAGCGCCGCGTGCAGCCGGGCGAGCTGCTCACGCTGTTTCGCGCCGCGCTCGAGCGGCGGCCCATGTCGTGGGGCGGCGCGCCCCTGCGCATCCAGTCCGCGCAGCAGGTCTCAGTATCGCCGCCCACGTTCGCGCTGCGCGTGAACCTGCCCGACAAGATCCACTTCTCGTACGAGCGCTATCTCGTGAACTCACTCCGCCACGCGCACCCCTTCGCGGGCTCGCCGATCCGGCTCCTGTTCCGGCGGAGCGTGGGCCGGCGGGGCGCCGGCCCACGGGCGGGGCGAGTCCGCCGCTAAACCCTCGAATTTGCTTGGCCCTGGGACCGGCTGTGCTAAGATGGCGCAGCCGTTGACAAATTCTTTGCTGAGGGTATGCCCAGGGTGAGCCCGGACCGGGACGACGAGTACCTGGAGGACGACGCGGAAGACCGCAGGGGGAAACCGGTGGTGCTCGCGGCGGGCTGGCTGCGCGCACTCCTGGTGCTGAGCGCGCTGGCCGTCGTGCTCGTCATCACGGTGCCCTACATCCTCCAATGGCTC
The DNA here is from genome assembly GCA_035764725.1 of Candidatus Methylomirabilota bacterium. NCBI lineage: Bacteria > Methylomirabilota (SeqCode) > Candidatus Methylomirabilota bacterium. The sequence continues at coordinate 47,671 of DASTYT010000028.1, forward strand.
TCCGGCCCCACGCCGCCCAGCTCTCGGCCCGCACTGACCGAGCCCGCCCGGACCGAGCCCGCCAAGGTCGAGACCTCGGTGGCGCCACCGGCGCCCGCCCCCGCCCCGCCGGTTGCCGCCGTGACGCCGGAGGCGCCCGCGAAGACCGAAGTGCCCGCGGCGAAGCCGGAGCTGCCGAGCAAACCCGAGCCCGCGGTCAAGAGCGAGCCGGCGAGTAAAGCCGAGCCGGCACCCATGCCGAGCGCCAAGCCGCAACCGAAGGCCGCGGCGGGGACCGCCAAGTCGACGCTGACCCCGACAACGGCTGGCGGCGACTACTGGGTGCAGGTAGGGCTCTTCGCCAATGGCGACAACGCCGAGCGCCTGGCCAAGGAGCTGCGCGACGAGCGCTTCTCGGTGGAAGTCGCGCCGACGACGAAGGGCGCCGCGAGCGGGCCCGCGCCCGCGAAGCAGCATGAGGTGGTGGTGAGCGGCGCCACGGTGGAGACGGTGGCCGCCGCGCTCAAGGGGGGTGGCACCGCGGAGGCCGCTGGTGACGTCGTGGTGGTGCGGCCCGCCATGGATCTCAAGGACGCGGTGGCCCTGTCGCGTCGGCTCGCCGGCGAGGGGCTCGAGGTGCGCATCCGCCGGGTCGCCGGGGCGCCCACCGGTGACGGCACGACAGTCTACCTCGTGCGCGTGGGCGGCTACCCGACGCGCGAGGCGGCCGCTGCGGGCAGGCGCGAGCTGGCCGCCAAGGGCGTGGGCGGCTTCGTCACGCAGGGGCCGGCGAAGTGAGCGGCGCGCGCGTCGTACTCGTCACCGCGCCCTCGCCGGACGTCGGCACCGCCCTGGGTCGCGCCCTCGTGGACGAGCGCCTCGCCGCCTGCGTCAACGTCATCCCGGGCCTCACGTCCATCTATCGCTGGCAGGGGCAGCGGGAAGAGGCCTCGGAGTGCCTGCTCGTGATCAAGACCGACGAGACCCGCTATGCCGAGCTGGAGCGACGGGTGCTCGAGCTGCATCCCTACACGATTCCGGAGGTGCTCGCGCTGCCGGTCGAGCGGGGCGCGCCCGCCTATGTGGAATGGCTGAGAGAGTCGGTGGCGATCGAGAGGAGGTGACGACGCTGACCAAGAACGATCTGATCAATGCGGTGGCCGCGCACGGGCTGTCGAAACGTCAATCGGCCTCGGTGGTCGAGTCGCTGTTCGACATCATCTTCAACTGCTTCGAGCGCGGTGAGGACGTCAAGATCGTCGGCTTCGGGCATTTCCGGATCCGCCGGAAGGCCTCCCGCCGCGGACGCAACCCGCAGACGGGCGACAGCATCGAGATCACCGCGCGCAAGGTGCTCACGTTCAAGCCGAGCAAGGGGCTCAAGCTGCGGCTCAACCAGTAGCCCCCGGGGGACGCGTGACACAGACGATCCCAGACAAGCTCTACTATCGGATCGGCGAGGTGGAGTCGATCACGGAGGTCCCGGCCTATGTGTTGCGGTACTGGGAGTCGGAGTTCAAGCTGCTGCGTCCGAAGAAAAACCCGGCGGGGCAGCGGCTGTACCGCAGGCGCGATCTCGACCTGGTGCTTCGAATCAAGCACCTGCTCTACACCGAACGCCTGACCCTCGAGGGCGCCAAGAAGCGGCTCCTCGCGGAAGCGCGAGGCACGCATCAGATGGATCTCGGCCTCAAGGGCATGACCATGGAAGACACGCTCCGCCGCACCCGGGACCGCCTCCGCGCGCTCCGGGACCGGCTCGCACCCGAGCGAAAGTGACCGTCAGCCTTGAGTTCTTCGTCGTCTCTCCGTACAATGCGACGTGGGTCGGGGCGTGGCGCAGCCCGGTAGCGCACTTGACTGGGGGTCAAGGGGTCGCTGGTTCAAATCCAGTCGCCCCGACCATTTTCAGGGATATCCATGGCGGGCGTGATCCTCGTCACCAATGACGATGGAATACACGCTCCGGGGCTCGCCGCCCTCGCGGCGGCGCTGGAGCCCCTCGGCGAAGTGTACGTGGTCGCGCCCGATCGCGAGCAGAGCGCGGTGGGGCACGCGCTCACGCTCCATCGGCCGCTCCGGGTGGAGCAGCTCGGCGAGCGGCGCTACGCGGTGAATGGCACGCCCTCCGACTGCGTGAACCTCGGGGTGCTCGGACTCCTGCCCGAGCGGCCCGTGCTCGTGGCGTCGGGCGTCAATCACGGCTCGAACCTCGGCGACGACGTCACGTACTCGGGGACGGTGTCGGCGGCGATGGAGGGAAGGCTGCTCGGGGTGCCCGCGATGGCGGTGTCACAGGCGGAGCCGGAGAAGGGACGGTTCGACGCGGCGGGCGAGGTGGCCCGCGCGGTGGCGACGCGACTCCTCGTGGAGGGACTGCCGCGCCAGACGCTGCTCAACGTGAACGTCCCGCCGGGCAAGCCCGCGGGCATTCGCCTCACGCGGCTCGGTCATCGCGTCTATAGCGCGAAGGCCATCCGCGAGGTGGATCCGCGCGGCCGGCCGTACTACTGGATCGGCATGGGCGCGCCCGAGTGGGCGGAGGACGAGGGCACGGACATCGCGGCGGTGCAGGCGGGATGGGCGGCGGTGACGCCGCTGCATCTGGACCTCACGCATCACGGCGCCTTGCGGAGCATGGGAAGCTGGGAGTCGAGCCTGAACGCGCTGCTGCGGAGGAAGAAGAAGTGATCTGGCGCTCGGCGCCCGAGGCGCATGATCGGACCGCGGCCGCCCGCGAGCGCATGGTCGCGGAGCAGGTGGCCGGACGCGGCGTGGTGGATCCGCGCGTGTTGGACGCCATGCGGCAGATCCCGCGGCACCGCTTCGTCGAGGAGGCGCTGCGGGAGCGCGCGTACGGCGACTACCCGCTCCCGATCGGGGAAGGGCAGACGATCTCGCAGCCCTTCATGGTCGGCCGGATGACGGAGCTGCTGCGCCTCACCGGCCGCGAGAAGGTGCTCGAGATCGGGACGGGCTCCGGCTATCAGGCGGCGGTGCTCTCGCGGTGTGCGGCGCGCGTGTGCACGGTGGAGCGACTCCCGCGCATCGCCGCGCGGGCGCGCCAGCTCCTCGAGGAGCTGGGCTACGCCAATGTGTGGGTGCGGACGGCCAACGGCACGTTCGGCTGGCCCGACGAGGCGCCGTTCGATAGGATACTGGTGGCGGCGGGGGGGCCCTCCGTGCCGCCGCCGCTGTTCGAGCAGCTGATCGAGGGCGGGCTGATGATCATGCCGGTGGGCGGAGCCGACGGCCAGAAGCTCCAGCTCATCGAGAAGGTACGCGGCGAGATGCGCATCACCGAGGACTCGGGATGCGTCTTCGTGCCGCTGATCGGAAAGCACGCGTGGCAAGGATGAGCGGGCCACGCGAGGACAACGGGGCGTAGCGCAGCTTGGTAGCGCGCCTGCTTCGGGAGCAGGAGGTCGCTGGTTCAAATCCAGTCGCCCCGACCATTTTCACCTTCGGGGAGGTGTCCCGGCTTCCCCGCCACACGGCCGCCGCCGCGGCCGGGCCGCCGGCGTGAGCAGCCACCTCCGGACCGCCGCCGAGATCCTGGTGGACGGTCGCGTCCAGGGCGTCGGCTACCGTAACTACGTCGAGCGCAAGGCCTCCCAGCTCGGCCTCGCCGGCTATGTCATGAATCTCAAGGACGGCCGCGTGCGTGTCCGGGTCGAAGGCAACCGTGGGCTCATCGAGGAGCTGGCGCACGAGCTCGAGAAGGGGCCGCCGCTCTCGCGCGTGGAGCACGTCGCCGTCACCTGGCGGCCCGTCACCGGGCGCTTCCAGAGCTTCGGCATCCGCTACGCGGAGTTCGACCCGTGACCCCGTGCCGTCGGGGCGCCCGCCGCGCGATCGGTCTGGGGCTATTGATTCCCGGCTTGCTCCTCGTCCCGCATGGGGCGCAGGCCGCCGACGCCCCCGCGAAGCCGGCCACCAAGCAGCCCGATCCCAAGACCGCCAAGATCGGCGCGCCCGCGTCGGCGGCGACCGATCCGTGTGTCTACATCGTCCGCAGCGGCGACTCGGTGAGCAAGATCGCCGCGCGTCAGCGGGTGCCGCGCCAGCGCATCATCGACGCCAATCAGCTCACGAAGCCCGAGGCCTTGCGCGTGGGCCGGCGCCTGATCATCCCCGGCTGCGACCCGACCCGGGCCCGCGCCGAGGCGGTGGCCACTAAGCCCCTGCTGCAGGCGGACGGCTCGGTGGTGGCGCTCGTGGGCCCGCGCCGCATTCCTACCCGGCTCTATCTCAATGTCCCCGAGCTCGGCGATCAAGGGGTGGAGTTCACCTGGCCGCTCCTGGGGCCCGTGATCTCGGCCATGGGCGCGCGGAAGCGGGTGTGGCACGCCGGTATCGACATCCAGGCCGATCTCGGGACCCCCGTCTATGCGGCGGCGCCCGGCGACGTATACTTCAGTGGGTCCGCCCCGGGGTATGGGCGGGTAGTCAAGATCGAGCATTCGAACGGATTCATGAGCATTTATGCTCACAACCTCGAGAATCTTGTGAATGCAGGGGACCGCGTGGAGGCCGGGGCCGTGATCGCCACCGTGGGCAAGAACAAGGGCGCCGTCACCACCCACCTCCATTTCGAGATCCGGCGCGACGGAATGGCCTATAACCCGCTCGTCCTGCTCCCGCGGCGCGGCGTCGCCGTGGCGCACTCCGACGAGGAGATGACGCAGGCGGCGCCTTCCGAGGACGATGAAGACGAGTGAGGCCGAGGAACCCGAGGAGCGCCTGGCCGACGTCGAGTCCTCGCTGGAAGGCCTGCTCGCGGCGAGCGACGAAGCGCTCGCCGGACCCAAGGCGCCTCCCGAGACGGCAGAAAAGCAGCGCGCGCTGCTCGGCCTCTACCTCGATGAGATCCGGCGCATCAAGCTATTGGACGCCGCCGAGGAGCATGCCCTCGCCGTCCGTGTGCGGGCGGGGGACGCGGACGCTGAGCGCCGGCTCACCGAGGCCAATCTCCGCCTCGTGATCAGCCTGGCGCGGCGCTACGTCAACCGTGGGTTGTCTCTCCTCGATCTCATCGAGGAGGGCAACGTGGGACTGCTGCAGGCTGTCCGCAAGTTCGACCCGAACCGCGGGACGCGCTTCTCGACCTACGCCACGTGGTGGATTCGCCAGGCCATCGTGCGCGCGCTGGCCAATCAGGCCCGGCTCGTGCGCCTGCCCGTGCACGTGGAGATGCTGCTGGGCCAGTACGTGAGGGCCCAGCGCGACCTCACCCAGGAACTCAAGCGGCCGCCTAGCACGGCGGAAGTGGCGGCGCGGCTCGGCCGCCCCATCGAGCAGGTGGAAGACCTCGAGCATCTCCGTCAGCAGCGCACGCTCTCGCTGGACGCGCCCCTCGGCCCTGATGGGGGCGGCACCTTGCAGGACGTCATCCCGGATCCGGAGGGGCCGCCAGGGCAGGGGCTCGCCGCCGCCCTGCGCGGCCGCGGAGATCTGGCCGGGGTCCTCCACGACCTCTCGGACCAGGAGCGCAGCGTCATCACCCACCGCTTCGGGCTGGGCGGCGAGGAGCCGAAGACACTGGAAGCCATCGGCAAGCAGATGGGCGTGACCCGTGAGCGCGTGCGGCAGATCGAAGCCGCGGCGCTCAAGCGCCTCGGCGCGCTACTCGCCGCCCGCGGCGTCGATCCCTCGGACCTTTTCTAAGGGGAGACCATGGTCAAGAAGAAGGTCGTGCCGTCGAAGCCGCTACCTCCGAAGCCGATGGCGTCGTCGAAGCCGCGGCCGGCCGGCCCCACGCGGATCGCGAAGAAGGGCGGGCCGGCGCCCAACGTCCTCTTCATCGTCGCCATGGATCAGCTCCGCGTCTACCATCACCTCGAGCAGGAGATCGCCAAGCTCAAGAACGTGGAGCTGATCACGGACCGCCGCAAGAAGCCCCGCCGCCAGAAGGACGTGGCGGTGGCCGCCGAGCGGCGAAAGGAAGACCGGCGGAAGCGGCCCGACGTGGATCGCCAGCTCAAGCAGCTCGGCTGGTCCCTGGTGCGCACCGTGAAGATCCCGCCGCCACCCGCGCGCTGACCGCTCCCGCCACATCCGACTGGGGAGGCTATGCCATGAGTGATTCCAGCCTGAGCGCCCTGGCCCAGCGGGTGGACCGCCTCGAGCGCGACGTGCGCTGGTGGAAGCGCATCGCCGGCCTGGGCGGCGTGCTCGCGATCGCCGCGGCCCTCCTCGGCCAGGCCCCCGCGGGCGGCCCGGTGAAGTCGGTGGAGGCCGAGCGCTTCAACGTGCGCGACGCCGCAGGCAACGTACGCGCGCTCCTCGGCACGACATCCGACGGAGCCACCAGTCTCCTCCTTTACAACGCGACCGGCGTGAACCAGGCGGGGCTGGGCGTCATGGCCGACGGCTCGACCAGTGTGTTCCTGGCCAATCCCGCGGGCCGGACCGTGACCGAGCTCACGATCTACCGCGACGGCACGCCCACGCTCGTGTTTCGCGATCGCAACGGTAAGACGCGCACGCTCATGGGCACCGCCTCCGACGGCTACCCCTTCGCCTACTTCCTCGACGCCGCCGGCAACAACACGTGGAAGGCGCCGTGACGACGCGTGGCGGCCGGCTGGGCAAGGCCCGGAAGGCGCCCCCCATGCAGCGGCTGGGCGGCGCGCCCCGCTCGCAGTTCGACACGCTGGCCCAGCACCTCTCGCGCAAGCTCCAGCAGCCCACCACCCGCGCCCGCGTCAAGCGGGTGATCGAGAAGATCGACGCCGAGACGCGCGCCGAGCGCGGAGGCGGGAAGCGGGCGCGCCGCGTAAAGCGAAGGGCGCGCTGAGGCTATAATCCCGAGGGATGACCGCGGAGCGCCCGACGCGCCCGCGAGCGGAGCCTGGGCACGCCCCCGTAGCTCAGTTGGATAGAGCAACAGTTTCCTAAACTGTGGGCCGCCTGTTCGATTCAGGCCGGGGGCACCATTAAATCAGCCAGTTAGACGGTGGCACCTCTTGACCAGAGGGCCCCAGCAATCACCCGGCAATCACTCCACCGAGCGGCGGGAAACGTTGGAGGGGCCCGCGCTGGGCTGCCCATGCTCGACGGCGTACATCATCCCCTCGGCGAAGATGAGGTCCTCGGGGCGCGCGAGGAGATCAGCCTGCGCGATTCGCGGACAAGCGCTACTGGCTGGCGGTGGCGCTCTTAGCCGGCCACAGCCGCTCGCACGCCTCGATCTGTGCCGCCCAGACCGCATGCAGCTCGCGGTGAACGACCGCGATCTCAGGATGGCGGTCACGATAGTGCGCCGGGTCGTCACCGCCGCACGGTAGACTTGGCGGGATCCTCTTGAGGTCCAGACGCTCGTACCAGCCTCCGCAGCCGACGTCCGGCCAGGGGGTCATCTGCCGCCTCAGCCGAAGAGCTTCGTGAGGTAGGCGTCGAGGCTGGCCGCATCTTCAACGTTACCGCGGGCGCGTGCGTGCGTCAGCCAGCTCGTCCCGTCGAAGCGATGATGGGACCACCAGCCGTCGAAAACCTGGATGCGGTCGTCGGGATGCAACGGGTGCGCGTAGAACCGGATGTGTGAGTCAACCAGCACCCGCTTCCACTCATGCGCTTCGAGCACTCGGATGTACGCCCTCAGCATTGCTCTGGCTCTCCTCCCTCGACTAGGAAGTGCAATCGCAGCGCCACTCCCAAATCGCTAAAGAGTCGCGGGCATGCCAGACTTCTCCTGGGCACGAGGGCATCACGTCTGCGGCGTGGGCTTACGTGTTCCCTAGCCTCGACAGGGGTGGGCGCAAGATCTTCGTAACGTGTGTAGAACCGGGAGGCCGTGACTCCACCGATCTGGCTCGATCAACACGGCCAACGTCAGCCGACCCGCCGCTGTTGGAGGTGGGGGAGTGAGGTGCTCGTCAGCCGCTACCGAACCGAAACACTGCGCCAGCTCGGCTGGCAGCTATGCAAGAGGCAGGTAGTCGTCGAGTGATGCGGCCACGCGCAGGAGTACGGCGGTGCCGGCCATTGATGCGGCGGTGAAGCGGGCCCGCGAGACGTAGCGGCGTCACGCCCCCTCGCCCGGCAGCTGTCATCGCGCATGCGCCTCGAGGAAGGCCGCCAACATCACGCGGACGATATTCGGGAGTAGCTCGCCGCGCTGCACCTCGGTCAGCCCCGCCACGCTGTAAACGAT
>DASTYT010000029.1 GCA_035764725.1 Candidatus Methylomirabilota bacterium
GAGGATGGCAATCAGGTACAGCGGGACGGCCCGCAGCAGGAGGAAATGCTGGAGCGCGAGCGCGGTGTCGGCGGCCGACTGCCCGGTGAACGGGCCGCGGTGTCGATGCGGATCGGGTTCATGAGGAAACGGCGCAGCGCCGTCGCGGTCAGGACGCCGCGCACCGAATCGATGGCGAACGTCGCCAGCAGGAACCAGAGGGGAATGCCGTTCGCGACCTCGGAGAAGACCCGGATCGGAAGCGTCACTCCGATGAAGAGCCACCACTGGCCCGGTCGGGTGAGAAGCAGGCCGCACAGCAACACCGAGTCCGGGAACCAGAATGGCGAGGCGCCCGCCTGCGCGAAAGACATGCCGTAGCGATAGGCGACGTAGTACGCCGCCCCGAACAGGCAGAATCCCAGGAGCTGGCGGAGAAGAGCCTGGCGTAGAATCGCCCGGTGACCAGGGCTCGATGTGGCAGGCGTGCTGCCCGGCTCATCCAGGAACACGTCCCGCATAGACACAAGATGGCTGATACCGCACGCTCTCTGGCTGGTCAAGTCGGGCCCATCCGCTAGTGCCCGCTCACTCCGGCGCCGCCGCCGCCCTCACACGCCTCACCGTCCCCCTGCTGCTCGTCGCCGACAGTCTCTACTACGTCTTCGCGCGGCTCTTGCTGCCGCACTTTCCGCCCGCCGCCGGCGCCTTCTACATGATGGCGGCGGGCGCCGTCGTCGTGTACGCGTTCCTGGGCGGGCGGGTCGGTCTGGGACCGCTGCGCCGGCACCCGTGGTTCTTCCTCGCCATCGGCCTCCTGGTGGGTGTGAACACCAACATGGGCTTCGCGGCGGTGCGCTACCTGGATCCCGGCACCGCGTCCCTGCTCTCGCGCACGTCGATTCTCTTCAGCCTGGCGCTCGGCATCCTGTGGCTGCGCGAGCGTCTGACGCGCGCGGAGGTGGCCGGCACCGTGCTCGCGCTGATCGGGGTGGCCGTGATCAGCTTCCAGCCCGGCGACTATCTGCGCGTGGGCGCGCTGATCGTGATCGCGTCCACCCTGCTCTACGCGATCCACTCCGCGGTGGTGAAGCGCTACGGGGGCGACATCCCCTTCGGCGAGTTCCTCTTCTACCGCGTGGCCGCGGTGGCCGCCGTGCTCCTCGTCCTCGCCGCGGCCCAGGGCGCGCTGGTCTGGCCCTCCGCGGTGGGCTGGGGCTGGCTCGTCCTCGCCGGACTGGTCAACGTGGTCGTCAGCCGTGGACTCTACTACCTGGTGCTCCGCCGCATGGACATGAGCGTCCTCACGATCATCCTCACGCTGACGCCGGTGGTGACTTGGCTCTGGTCCATCGCGCTGTTCGGCGGGCGGCCGACGGCGGCGGAGGTCGGCGGGGGCGTGGCGACGCTCGCGGGCGTGCTGATCGTCACGGCGAGCCGGGCGGGGATGCTGCGGCGGCCCGCGCGCCGCCCTGAATGGTCCGCCTAGAGCCTGTCGAGGAACATGGGGACGAACCAGACGAGCGCGATGTAGCTGGTGACGACCATCTCCATGAGGGCGGCCGACAAGAGCGCGATTCGCGGGTAGCCCCGCGGCGCCACCAGGGCGCAGACCAGGAAGACGAGCGCGAGCAGCGGCGCGACGAGCATCCGGAGCGGCGAGAGCTGAGCCCACGCGCCGAGAGCCGAGAGCTCCGCGGCCCGACCGAAATAGAAGAGAACGGCCGACATCACACCGGTGGCCGCCACGACCACCGCCGTGAACCCGGCCAGCTCCCAGAAGCGACGATAGGGTCGGAGGAAATAGAGCGCGGCGGCCGTCGGGACGGCGGCGCAGATTCCGAACACGTTGAGCCAGAGGAACGCGTCGCCGAAGGCGTACATGCCGCTGGAGGCCGACGCGTCCGGGCCGCTCGTGAGGGCAATGCGGACGGCGGTGACGGCGGAGGCGATCACGAAGGCGGCGAGGTAGCCAAGCGCGACGAGGCCGAACTTGTAGATCGGCTTCATGGGCCGGCGCCAGTATTGCACGGACGGCGTGGGGCGCTAACTTTCCCGCGTCAGCGCCACGACCTCCTCCGCCAGCGTTCTGAGCGTCGCGATCGCGCCGGCGGGGTCCGCGCCAAGGCTACCGAAAGCCGCCTGCACGCGGGCGTCGAGGCGCGGGACCGTTCGGGCGAAGCGGGCGGCGCGCGCGGTCGCCCCTTTCTCGTTGAGGTACCACTCGCTGTTGAGGGCGAAGAGGAGCTGGGCGAGACAGAATACCGCGCGCGACAAGCTCGTCGCGACGTAGGCCAGATCGCCCCGAGCCAGGCCCTTCTCCGCAATCGCCGCACAGAACGTGGGCTCGCCGCGTAGCTGCGAGAAGATGGCGGCCCGCAGCGCGACCGGATAGGGCGTCGCCGCGATAGTCAGCGCGGCGAAACGCCCGTCGATGGTCAGCCACCCGCCGCCGACCACCCAGGGCCCCCAGCCGCCAATGGGCGTGCAGAGATCCTCGCGGTGCGCGTCGTCCAGCGTGGCAGCGACGCGGTTGAGCGCGACAACGTTGAAGGCCTCCGCCGATTCAAAGTAGAGGCCGAGATCCCAGTCCGAGGTCTCGGCGTGGCTGTCCTGGGCGCGCGAGCCGCCGAGCACGATGGCCTCGACGCCGGGAACCTCGGCGAGGCGTGCCACCACGGCCGGAAGGAAGGCGTCCGGCATGCCGACACCTTAGCACCCGCTTCGGCAGGCTCGCGCGTATACCTCCTTGCATGAAGCGCATGAGCGCCGCGGAGTGGGGACTGCTCCTTACCCTGGCCGTGCTCTGGGGCGGCACATTCCTGTTCCAGAAGGTGGCGCTGGCGGCGCTGCCGCCCTTCACGGTGCTGCTGGTGCGGGTGGTGCTGGCCGCGGCGGCGCTCGGGGTGACCATCGTGGCGACGGGGCATCGGCTGCCGGCGCCCGGGCGGGCGTGGCTCGCCTTCGCGACGATGGCCACGCTCAACAACGTGATCCCGTTCAGCCTGATCCTCTGGGGGCAGACGCGCATCGCCAGCGGGCTGGCCGCCATCCTGAACGCGTGCGTGCCACTCTTCACGGCCGTCCTCGCGCATTTCCTGACGCCTGACGAGCGGCTGACCCCCCGGCGCGTGGTGGGCGTGCTCGTGGGCCTGGCCGGCGTGGTGTGGATGATCGGCCCGGACTCCCTGGGCGGTCTCGGCGCTGACGTGCTGGCCCAGCTCGCCGTGCTCGGGGCGGGGATCTCCTACGCCTTCGCGGGGATCTTCGGCCGGCGCTTCGCGGGGAGTCCGCCGCTCGTGACCGCGGCCGGCCAGGTGACCGCAGCCGCCGTGCTCACCCTGCCCCTCGCGCTCGCCGTCGATCGGCCGTGGGCCCTTGCCATACCGGGACCGCGGGTGTGGCTGGCGCTGCTGGCTCTCGCCATCGTCAGCACCGCACTCGGATATGTCGTCTACTTCCGCATCCTCGCCACCGCGGGCGCGACCAATCTCCTGCTCGTCACGCTCCTGATGCCGGCGATCGCCGTGGCGCTGGGTTCCTCCGTGCTAGGAGAACGTCTGGCGCCACGGCATCTCGGCGGCATGGCGCTGATCGCCGCCGGACTCGCCGTGATCGATGGCCGCGCGCTGGCGTGGCTCGGGGCCAGGCGATCACTCGATGATTCGGTCCGCTCGTCCCAACAGTGACTGCGGAATCGTGATTCCAAGTGCCTTCGCGGTCTTCAGATTGATGGCCATCTCGAACGTGGTCGGCTGCTCGATGGGCAAGTCGGAGGGCCGGGCTCCCTTCAGGATCTTGTCGACATAGACCGCCGCCCGCCGGTACGCGCCGACGAGACTCGGGCCGTACGACATGAATCCGCCCGCCTCCACGCTCTCCTTGACGGCATGCATGGACGGCAGCCGGTGCCGAAGCGCGAGACTCGCGATGCGCTCGCGGTGAATCATGAACAGGGGATCCGTCAGAACGAGGAGGGCCTCCGTGCGGTCCTTGGCCATGGCCGCGAATACGCCGTCCAGGGCCGATACGGCTGGCGCGTCCACGACCTTGATCTGTAACCCTAACGACCGCGCGGCGGCCGTCACGTCACGCACCGCGACGGGCTGAGCGGAGTTGGCCGAGTTCGACAGGACCCCCACACGTCGCAGATTCGGCATGGATTCCCTCAGGAGCTCGAGTCCCTTGGCGAAGACCTCGAGGCCGACGTCGAAGGACACGCCCGTCACGTTTCCACCGGGCCGGGCGAGGCTCGCAATTAGCCCCATCCTCACCGGGTCGCCGACGGCCATCATGACG
>DASTYT010000030.1 GCA_035764725.1 Candidatus Methylomirabilota bacterium
ATGCACATGGCGGCCCCGTGCCCCATGTGGCTCAAGGACGCGTGGATCGACTGGCTCGGGGCCGCCCGCGTCCTCGAGCTCTACGGGGGCACCGAGGCGCAGTCCTTCACGGTGATCTCCGGGGAGGAGTGGCTCGAGCGCCGCGGCTCCGTCGGCCGCCCCGTCTTCGGCGAGATGCGGGTGCTGGATGCCGAGGGTCGCCCGCTCCCGCCCGGGGAGGTCGGGGAGATCTGGATGCGCCGCGGCGCCGACGCCCCGCCCTCCTACCGCTACATCGGCGCCCGGGCCAAGGCGCGGCCGGACGGCTGGGAGTCGCTGGGGGACTTGGGACGGATCGACGCCGATGGTTACGTGTACCTGAGCGACCGAGAGACCGACATGATCCTGGTGGGCGGCTCCAACGTGTATCCCGCCGAGGTCGAGGCCGCGCTGGACGAGCATCCGGCGGTGGCCTCCTCCTGCGTGATCGGGCTGCCCGACGACGAGTACGGCAACGCGGTGCACGCGATCGTGCAGTCGCGGGAGCCGCTCGCCCCGCACGATCTGGAGCGGTTCCTGAGCGAGCGGCTCGCCAAGTACAAGCGGCCGCGGACCTACGAGTTCGTCGCGGTCCCGCTCCGGGGCGACGACGGCAAAGTGCGCCGCACCGCGCTACGCGCCGAGCGGCTGGCGCGGGTGGGGACCGGCGCGAGGCTAGCGTGACCGAACAGCGCGGTACCTTTGGTATGTTCGAGATGCCATGAGGACGCGGGCGCTCCGGACGGGGGAGTACGCGTGAGGACGGGCCGGCTATCCCGGAAGTACACGGTGGCGCTGGTGGTGCTCGTCACCGCCGCGCTCGTGGCCTCCGGCGCCGTCCAGCTCTATTCCTCCTACAACGAGAACAAGGCCGCCCTCGTCGCCCTGCAGAACGAGAAGGCCCGGGGCGCCGCCATCCGCATCGAGACCTACGTGAAGGAGATCGAGCGGCAGCTCAGCTGGACCACCCAGCCGCAGCTCGTGGCCTCGGCGGCGGCGGTGGACCAGCGGCGCCAGGACTCCTATCGACTCCAGCGCCAGGTGCCGCCCATCACCGAGCTGAGCTATCTAGATGCAAATGGCCGCGAACAGCTACTGATCTCGCGGCTGGCCATGGACGTGGTGGGCAGCCAGACCGACTACTCCAAGGAGCCCAAGTTCCGCGAGGCCAAGACCGGAAAGACGTACTTCAGTCCCGTCTATTTCCGCAAGGAGTCGGAGCCGTACATGACCATCGCGATGCCGCAAAGCGGCGGCGGGGTCACGGTGGCCGAGGTCAATCTCAAGTTCATCTGGGACGTGGTCTCGCAGATCAAGGTCGGCAAGGCGGGCATCGCCTACGTGGTGGATCGCACGGGGGCCCTGATCGCGCATCCCGACATTAGCCTCGTGCTCCAGAAGACCTCGCTGGACAACCTCGAGCAGGTGAAGGCGGCGATCACGCCCGACGGCCCCGAGGTGACCACCGCGAAGGATCCCAAGGGGCGCGAGGTGCTCACCGCGCACTCGACGATCACGCCGCTGGGCTGGGTGGTGTTCGTGGACCAGCCGCTCGAGGAGGCGCTCGAGCCTTTGCGCGTGTCCGCCCGCCGCACGGGGCTCTTGGTGGTGGGCGGTATTCTGCTCTCGATCGCGGTGAGCGCGCTGCTCGCCCGGCGGATGGCCCGGCCAATCCAGGTGCTGCAGGAGAGCGCGGCCAAGATCGGCGCGGGCGACCTCGGGCACCAGATCGATCTCCGGAGCGGCGACGAGCTCGAGACGCTCGCCGACGAGTTCAACCGGATGACGAGCCGGTTGCGCGAGTCGTATGCGACGCTGGAGCAGCGGGTCGAGGACCGGACGCGCGAGCTCTCCGAGGCTCTCGAGCAGCAGACCGCCACCGCCGAGATCCTGCGGGTCATTTCCTCGTCCCCGACCGACCTTCAGCCGATGTTCGACGCGATCGCCCGCAATGCCCTCCGACTCTGTCAGGGGCGCTTCAGCACGGTGCTGCGCGTCGAGGACGGGCTCATCTACCCCGCGGCCCGGCACAACTTCGGCGACAGCACGTTCTCGGAGGTCGCGGATCCGTATCCGGTGCGCGTCGACTCCGATGAGGTGGTAGCGCAGGCGATCCGCGGACGCGTGATGATCCACATGCCCGACATCGACGCCGACCCGCGGACGACGCCCGTGGCCGCGCGCGTCACCCGGCTCCTCGGGGTGAAGAGTCACGTGATCGTGCCGATGCTCCGTGAGGACGTCAGCATCGGCGCCATCATCGTCGGGCGAACCACCGTTGGCTCCTTCACTCCCGCGCAGCTCGCGCTCCTGCAGACGTTCGCCGACCAGGCGGTGATCGCCATCGAGAACGTCCGGCTCTTCAAGGAGCTCGAAGAGAAAAACCGCACCATCACCGAGGCGCTGGAGCAGCAGACGGCGACTGCCGAGGTGCTCCGGGTGATCTCGTCCTCGCCGACGGACGTGCAGCCGGTGTTCGCCTCCGTCCTCTCCAGCGCGGTGCGGCTGTGCGGCGCGCAGTTCGCCGGCGTGTTCCGGTACGAGGGCGGGCTGGTGCACTTCGTGACGTCGCATCAGTGGCCGGATGCCCAGCTCGAGGTCGTGCGCCAGCGCTTCCCCATGCCCCCGGGCGAGGGAAGTCTCGCCGCCCGGGCCATCCGGGACCGGCGCGTCGTGCAGACCCCGGACTACGTGGCCGAGCCGGCGGTGCAGGCGCGCTGGAAGTTCGGCGGCCCGGCGCCGCGCGGCACCATCGCGATGCCCATCCTGCGGGAGGACGTCCCCCTAGGCTGTATCGTCCTCGCGCGCGACGAGCCCGGGCTGTTCTCGGAGGAGCATGTGGCGCTGCTCCAGACCTTCGCCGACCAGGCGGGGATCGCCATCGACAACGTCCGGCTCTTCAAGGAGCTGGAGGAGAAGAACCGGACCATCAGCGAGGCGCTCGAGCAGCAGACCGCCACGAGCGAGATCCTGCGCGTGATCTCATCGTCTCCGACCGACGTGCAGCCGGTGCTGGACGCGGTCGCCGAGAACGCGGCGCGGGTGTGCGGCGCCAACGACGCGATCATTCTGCGTGTCGAGGCCGAGGGCCGGGAGCTGGTTCGGGTCGCCCATTTCGGCGAGCTGCCCTTGACCTTTCCAGAGATCCGGCCCCTCAACCGGCAGAGCACGTCGGGTCGCGCCATTCTCGAAGGGCACGCGATCCACATCGAGGACATGCATGCGCCGGAGCTCGTGCGTGAGTTCCCGATGTACGCAGGTAACCCGGAGCGCACCATCTTGGCGATGCCGCTGATGCGCGAAGGGACGGCCATCGGGGCCATCGCCATCCGGCGGACCGATGTCCGGCCGTTCACCGAGAAGCAGATCGCTCTCCTGCAGACGTTCGCCGATCAGGCGGTGATCGCCATCGAGAACGTGCGCCTGTTCACCGAGCTGCAGTCGCGCACCGCTGAGCTGACGCGCTCGGTGGGCGAGCTGGAAGCGCTGGGCGAGGTGAGCCGCGCCATCTCGTCCACGCTCGACCTCGAGGTCGTGCTGTCCACCATCGTGGCGCGGGCCAATCAGCTCGCCGAGACCGATGGCGGCGCCATGTACGAATACGACGCGGCGACGCGCGCCTTCCGCCTGTGGGCGACCGACCGATTCCCGGACGAGTTCGTGGCCGCCCTGCGCGCCACCACCTTGGTGTACGGCGAAGGGGCGGTGGGCCGGGCGGCGGCGACGCGGGCGCCCGTCCAGGTGCCCGACGTCAGGGACACCCAGGTCTACGAGAGCCGGATCCGCGACGTGCTGGTGCGCTCGGGCTACCGCTCGCTGCTCGCAGTGCCGCTGATCAGCGAGGACCAGGTGGTGGGGGCGCTGGTGGTGAACCGCCGGGTGGCCGGCGAGTTCCCGCCGCGCATCGTCGAGCTCCTGAGCACCTTCGCCACCCAGTCCGCCCTCGCCATCCAGAACGCGCGGCTGTTCAGCGAGATCGAGGACAAGAGCCGCCAGCTCGAGGTGGCCAACCAGCACAAGTCGGAGTTCCTGGCCAGCGTGTCCCACGAGCTGCGCACGCCGCTCAACGCCATCATCGGCTTCTCCGAGGTGATGCTCGAGCGGCTCTTCGGCGAGGTGAACGAGAAGCAGGAGGAGTACCTCCAGGACATCCTCTCGTCGGGGCGGCACCTCCTCTCGCTGATCAACGACATCCTCGACCTCGCCAAGATCGAGGCGGGCCGGATGGAGCTGGAGGCCGGCGACTTCGATCTCCCCCAGGCCATCGACAACACGCTCGTGCTCGTCCGCGAGCGGGCGATGCGACGGGGCATCACGGTGGAGCGGGCGGTGGATCCCGCGCTGGGCGAGATCAACGGCGACGAGCGCAAGGTCAAGCAGGTCCTGCTGAACCTCCTGTCCAATGCGGTCAAGTTCACTCCGGAGGGCGGCCGCATCGACGTGCGGGCGACGGCGGTGAACGGCACGGTCGAGATCTCGGTGACCGACACCGGCGTCGGCATCGCGCCGGAGGACCAGGAGGCGGTGTTCGAGGAGTTCCGCCAGGTCGGTACGGACTACGCGCGCAAGCACGAGGGCACCGGGCTCGGCCTGGCCCTGGCGCGGAAGTTCGTCGAGCTCCACGGCGGCAAGATCTGGGTCACGAGCCAGGTGGGGCACGGCTCCACCTTCACCTTCACCATCCCGGTATCCCGATGAGGCGAGCATGGCAGGCGAGCTGATCCTCGTCGTCGAGGACAACGACAAGAACCGCAAGCTGGTCCGCGACGTGCTGACCGCCAAGGGCTATCGCCTCGTGGAGGCGGAGACTGGCGAGGACGGCGTGCGCCTGGCCCGAGACGAGCATCCCGCCCTCGTGCTGATGGACATTCAGCTCCCGGGCATCAACGGGATCGAGGCGCTGCGCCAGCTCCGGGCCGATGCGGCCACCGCCGGGATCCCCGTCATCGCGGTGACCGCCTCGGCGATGACCCAGGACCGGCAGAAGATCCTCGCCGCCGGGTTCGACGCCTATCAGTCGAAGCCCATCAGCATCCGGCCCTTCTTGGACCTCGTGCGCGAGGTCCTCGATCGCCCGCGAGAGTCGCGCGCATGAGTGAGCCCACGCGCATCCTGGTGGTGGACGACACCCCCGTCAATCTCAAGCTCCTGGGCGACCTGCTGACCGCGAAGGGCTACACGATCACCACCGCGGCCTCCGGCCCCGAGGCCCTCGAGAAGATCGACCGGGACCCGCCGGACCTGGTGCTACTGGACGTGATGATGCCGGGCATGAGCGGCTATGAAGTGTGCAAGAAGCTCCGCGAGAACCCCGCCACCGCGATCCTGCCGGTGGTGATGGTCACCGCGCTCGATCCGGCGCAGGAGCGCGTCAAAGGGATCGACGCGGGGGCCGACGACTTCCTCACCAAGCCCATCAATCAACCGGAGCTGCTCGCCCGCGTGAGGTCGCTGCTGCGGGTGAAGTCCCTGTGGGATCAGCTCGGCGATCTCAATCGTACGCTCGAGTCGCGGGTCGCCGAGCAGGTCGGGCAGCTCGAGCGCCTGGCCAAGCTCAAGCGCTTCTTCTCACCGCAGCTCGCCGAGGCCATCGTCAACGGCGGTGCCGACGACCCCCTCAAGAGCCATCGCCGCGAGGTCACGGTGGTGTTCATCGATCTCCGCGGCTTCACCGCGTTCGCCGAGACCGCGGAGCCGGAAGAGGTCATGAGCGTGCTCCGCGAGTACCACGCGGCGATGGGCGAGCTCATCCTCACCCACGAAGGGACGCTCGAGCGGTTCACCGGCGACGGCATGATGATCTTCTTCAACGATCCCGTGCCGGTGCCGAACCCGCAGGAGCGCGCGGTGCGCATGGCGCTCGCCATGCGGGCGCGCGTGGACGACCTCATGCGTGGCTGGCGAAAACGCGGCTATGAGCTCGACTTCGGCGTGGGCATCGCCGAGGGCTACGCGACCATCGGCGCCATCGGCTTCGAGGGGCGCTGGGACTACGGGGCCATCGGCACCGTCACCAATCTCGCCGCCCGCCTCTGCGGCGAGGCCAGGCCTGGGCAGATCCTCATCTCGCGCAAGCTCCACGGGCGGGTGGACGACCTGGTCGCGGCGGAGTCCGTGGGCGAGCTCGCGCTGAAGGGCTTCTCGCGCCCGGTCAGCGCCTACAATCTGACCGCGATCAAGACCGAGTGACCGGGCGCCGGCCGCCTACTGCTGGCCGATGAAGTTCAGGATCCGGTCGCGGTGCGCCGCGACTACCTTTCGGGCGGCCGTCTCGAGGAGCTGACGGTCGCATTCCGACGTGATCACGAGCCGGGTGGGGATCTCGGCGATGCGCTCCACCACGTCGTCGGCGTCCTCGAAGGTCTTGCGCTCGGTCTCCGTCTGGCAAGCGGGCGGGAGATCGGAGAGATCCGCGGCCCACTTGGCGTCGGTGTGGCGGAGCACCATCACCGTGAGGGTCTGGGGATCCGGCACCACGCCCTGGAGCTGGAGGGTCCCGAAGAAGAGGCTCGAATACGTCGAGGCCCGCTCCTCCATGATCGAGGGGATGCGGGAAAAGTCGAAGGTGAGCAGCGAGAACGGCAGCGAGCGGCGCAGGAGCTTGCGCTCGCCGACCGAGAACGGATACGAGCTGTCGAAGCCGAGGATCAGCACGCGCTTGGCCCGCTTGATCTGGAGCTGCTTCAAGTAGAGCAGGAGCAGCGTCTCCAGGCCCTGATTCTCGTACAGGCCCCCGTCGCCGGCGTGCCAGTAGGACTCCTGCTTGCCGACCCGCATCGTGATGGGTCCGACCAGCGGCGGAAAGGATGCGGAGGCGGCGACCACGCCGCTCATGCCGAACGTGCAGGGATCCGCGCCGATGTCCATCGGCGTCAAGGGGCGAATGACCTTCCACCGCTCGCGCATCCATGCGAATGGCGTGAGCTTGCTTCCCTGCTCCTTGAGCTCTCGCTCGAGATCGGCAAAGAAGTCGTAGTCGAACGCTTCCGGGGCCAGCGAGGTCATCGCGAGCCGGCGGCCGTTGTTGTAGAGGGTCGTGTTGACGATGAGTCCCGGGCTGTCGCCCGCGGTCTCGCGCGCGGCGACGGTTTGCAGGCGCGCGTCGCCGTAGAGCTTCTCCGCGAGGATCTCGGCGAGCGTCCGGGCCGCGAGCGCCGAGTTGATCCACCGGAAGGACAGGAGCTGCCGCCAGATCAGCGGCGTCTCGAAGTCCTGGCTCAGATCCTCCCGGTACTGCTTGAAGAAGGTCTGGTACTCGGCGGTCATGGTGCCGTCGGGATTCAGGACCTTCACGCCCTTGCCCGGTTTCCGCAGCGCGTAGTGCGTCGCGGCGATGCTGCCGCCCGACACGCTCGAGAGATGCGTGATGTGCTCGAGCAGCGAGGAGCCGTCGGGCATGCGCACGCCGGCCAGGGCCTCGAGCCCCGCGGAGCCGAACAGGGCGGCGCGGCTGCCGCCGCCGGACAGGGCGACGCCGATGTGCAGGTCGGCCGTGGGCACCGTGACTCCGCAGTCGCGCGCGTCCTTGCCCGGAACGAGTGTCACGTAGTGGGCGCTCGCGCAGCCGGAGAGAAGGGTCACGCAGAGCCCCAGCGTCATCACCCGCATTGCCGTCATGGGCGCCCCTCCCCGGTGCAGGAGCGGTTCACCTCAGGACACGGGCCAGCCTTCGCGCCGCCACCCCATGTCCCAGAACATCCACTCGTAGCGGCTGGTGGCGAGGAAGTGCCGGCGCATCGCCGCGCGCTCCGTCTCGCCCACGCGTCCCGCCATCACGTTGGTCGCCTCCAGCACCGCTTCCACCAGCGCGCCGAACTCCCCCGACGCGTAGGTGCCGATCCAGCGCGTGTAGAGCGGATCGGGCGAGCCGCGCCGCTCGAGCTCCTTGCCTACCTCCCAGTAGATCCAGTAGCAGGGCAGGAGCGCGGCCATGTTCTCGTGGAAGGGCGCGCCGTAGGCGACGGCGAGGAGATAGGAGGTGTAGGCCAGGTTGGTGGGAGCCAGCGGCGTGGTCGCCACCTCGTCGACGGTGAGCCCGAACTCCTTGAAGAAGCTCTCGTGGAGCTGTCGTTCCACCTTGAGCGCGCCCGCCGCGTGCTCGTTGAACATGATGATCCAGTCGTCCTGAGGCGCGTGGGCGGCGGCGACGGAGAGCGCCCGGGCGAAGTCGCGCAGATAGAGCGCGTCCTGGACGGCGTAGAAGCGGAAGCTGTGGCGCGGGAGCGAGCCGTCGGTGAGGCCGGCGACGAAGGGATGACGGAGGATGGACGCGTAGATGCCGTCGATGGAGCGCCAGAGCGTGCTCGTGAAAGTCATGGCCCGGGGTATTCTACCGCCGGGGACACGCCGATGCCGACCATCCTCACCCATGCCGTCGTGGCCTGCGGCATCAGCAGTGTGCTCACGCGGTTTCGTCGGATGCCGCCGCTGTTCTGGTTGCTCGCGGCTGGACTCTCCATCCTGCCCGACGCGGACGTGGTGGCGTGGCCTCTCGGTATTCCCTGGGGTACGCTCTGGGCGCACCGGGGCATCACGCACTCGTTTCCCACCGCCGCCCTGGTGTCCTACGTGGGCGCGCGGGTCGCCTTCCGGCCGCTGCGCCTGCCGTTCTTCTGGCTGTGGGGCTGCTATTTCCTCGTGATGGCCTCCCACGGCTTCCTCGACGCGTTCACCAACGGCGGACCCGGCGTGGCCTTCCTCGCGCCCTTCGACGACACGCGCTACTTCTTTCCGTGGCGTCCAATCGTGGTCTCGCCCATCGGGCGCGACATCCTGAGCCACTGGGGCCTGCGCACGATCGTGAGCGAGCTCCTCTGGGTGTGGGCGCCGACGATCGCGCTGGTCGGGATGGCCTGGCTAGCGCGCGGGCGCGGGGTCCGCCGGCCGGCATGACCGAGCAGGTCGTCCAGATCATCGGCGCGATCCTGATCCTCGTCGGGTTCGTGCTCTCGCAGCTCCGGATGCTCGCGCAGGATTCGTATCCGTATCTCCTCGCGAATCTCGCCGGCGCGATCATCCTGACCGTCGACGCCTGGCACGGGAGCCAGTGGGGCTTCGTGCTGCTCGAGGGCGTCTGGTCGCTGGTCTCGCTCGCGGGCGTGGTGGCAAAGGCGCGCGGCGGCGCGGGTGCCCCGCATTGACAGCCCGCCCCGCGCGCGCCTAGCATCCGGGGATGGGCAAAGTGCGGACGTCCCGCCGTCGGGGCAAGGTGCGGTTGTCGCGGAAGGCCGCCGCGATGCTCCGCCTGGCCCGGGTCTCGCGCATCGCCACCGCGGGCGCCAGCGGGACTCCGCACCTCGTTCCCGTGTGCCACGCGCTGGTGGGGGGAAAACTCTACCTGGGGTCGGGCAAGCGCGGCCGCAAAGTGCGGAACGTGCTCTCCAATCCCCGGCTGACCCTGACCGTCGACGAATACGCGGAAGACTGGGCGTGGCTTCGCGGCGTCATGGTGCAGGGGCGCGCGCGGGTGATCGAGCGCGGGCCGACCTTCCGCCGCATCCGCCGCGCGATCTATCGTAAGTACGTGCAGTACCCCACCGACGCGGCGCTGAGCGAGTCGGACTCGGTCATCATCGAGCTGACACCCACGCACGTATTCACCTGGGGGTTGGATTGATTGGCGAGCCGCAGCCGGAGGCGAGGCGAGCGGAAACGTTGATTGGCGAGCCGCAGCCGGAGGCGAGGCGAGCGGATTCGTGATTCGAGTTAGGCCGGGCGCTGCCCTGTCCCGTCGCGCGCTGCTACAGGCGGCAGGGGCCCTGATCGTCACATTCTCGCTCCCGTCCGCCGCCCGCGCCCAGACCCCGCGCATCGGCGAGGACGAGCCGGTCCTGCCCGGCCAGGTCGCCGCGCCGGGGCAGTCCATCCCCCCCGGCCAGATCGACGCCTGGCTCGCCATCGCGCCCGACGGCGGCGTCAACCTCTACACGGGGAAGGTGGAGCTCGGCACCGGTGTCGCGACCGCGCTGGCTCAGATCGTCGCCGAGGAGTTGGACGTCGCGGTGGCGCGCATCACGGTCGTGCAGGGCGACACCGCGCGCACGCCCGATCAGGGCGTCACCGCCGGGAGCAAGACCATTCAGCGCGGCGCCGCGGTGATCCGGCAGGCCGCCGCCGACGCCCGGTACACCCTTCGCCTCCTCGCCTCGGTGCGGCTGTCCACCTCGGTGGATCAGCTCGCGACGGCCGACGGCGTGGTCCGCGTGATCGACGATCCGACGCGGCGGGCCACCTACGGCGAGCTGGTGGGCGGCCGCCGATTCAGCCGGCCCGTCACCCGCGACTTCCAGACCAAGCCGCGCGCCGCCTACACGGTGGTCGGGACCTCGGTGCCGCGGCTCGACATTCCCGGGAAGGCGACGGGCGTCCACGTCTACGTGCAGGACGTCCGCGTGCCGGGCATGCTCCACGGGCGCGTGGTCCGGGCCCGCGAGGTCGGGGCGCGCGTGGCCGCGGTGGACGAGAGCTCGGTGCGCGGCCTGCCCGGCCTCGTGCGCGTGGTGCGCGAGGGCGACTTCGTGGGCGTGGTCTGCGAGCGCGAGGAGCAGGCCATCGCGGCCGCGCGCGCGCTCACGGTGACCTGGCGGGTCGGCTCGCGCTTGCCCGCCATGGCGGCGCTGCACGACGCGCTCGCCCAGATCCCGTCCACGGCGCGCGTGCTCGTCAACCGCGGGGACGTGGACGGCGTCCTGAAACGGGCCGCCGCCTCCCTCGAGCGCGAGTATCGCTGGCCTTACCAGATGCACGCCTCCATCGGGCCGTCGTGCGGCGTCGCCGACGTGCGCAAGGGCGGCACCACGGTGTGGACGGCGAGCCAGAGCGTGTTCGAGCTGCGCGGCGCGCTGGCCGGGCTCCTCGGTCTGCCCGCCGAGCGCGTGCGCGCGATCTTCGTGGAGGGCTCCGGCTGCTACGGCCACAACGGCGCCGACGACGCGGCCGCCGATGCCGCGATCCTCTCGCGCGCGGTGGGCCGGCCGGTGCGCGTCCAGTGGATGCGCCACGACGAGCACGGCCACGAGCCCAAGGGCCCGGCGATGGTCATGCGGGTGCGGGGCGCGCTCGACGCCGACCGGCACGTGGCCGCGTGGGACTACGCGGTGTGGACGCCCACCCACACGCGGCGGCCCGCCGGCCGCGCGGGCAATCTCCTCGCGGGGGAGGAGACGGGTGCGCTGGAGACGCTGCCGCGCGTGGGGGGCGGCGACCGGAACGCCCAGCACGGCTACACGTTCCCCTCGAACCGAGTGGTCGTGCACGAGCTCGACCGGAGCCCGCTCCGCGTGTCGGCGCTACGGGGGCTCGGCGCGCCCGCGAACACCTTCGCCAGCGAGTCGTTCGTAGACGAGCTGGCCGCGGCGGCGGGCGCCGATCCCGTCGAATTCCGCCTCCGTCACCTCGGCGATCCGCGCGCGGTCGCGGTCATCCGGGCGGCGGCGCGCGCGGCCGGCTGGACGCCGCGGCCCGCGCCCGGCGCGCGCGGCAACGACCCCGCGGTGGGACGGGGGATCGCCTACTGCCAGTACGAGAACGAGAACGCCTACGTGGCCGCGGTCGTCGAGGTGGAAGTGAGCCGGGCTCGCGGGACCATTCGGGTGCGCCGGGTCGCGGTCGCCCACGACTGCGGGCTCGTGGTGAATCCGGACGGCGTGCGCAACCAGATCGAGGGCAATGTCCTGCAGGCGATCAGCCGGACGCTCAAGGAAGCCGTCCAGTTCGATGCGGGCGGGGTGACGAGCCTCGACTGGTCCTCCTATCCCATCCTCACCTTCGCCGAGGCTCCGGACACGGTGGAGATCGTCCTGCTGGATCCCGGCGACAAGCCGCCCGTCGGCGCGGGCGAGCCCGCCACCTGTCCCATTCCCGCCGCCATCGCCAATGCCGTCTTCGACGCCACGGGCGTCCGGCTGCGCACGGTGCCGTTCACCCCGGATCGCGTCCGCGAGGAGCTTGCCCGCGCATGAACCACCGCCTCGACAAGAGCCAGGTGCACCACGAGTGGAACAACGCCCTGCCGCCGCGGCTCGAGATCGCGCCCGGTGACACCGTCACCTTCGAGACGCGCGACGCCGCGGACGGGTACTACTCGCCGTCGTCGACGCATGACGACGTCATCAAGCGCGGCCCGTTCCGCGGCCATCCGCTGACGGGGCCGGTGCGGGTGCGCGGCGCCCGGCCGGGTGACGTGCTCGCGGTCGAGATCCTCGAGGTGAAGCCGGGGGCGGCCTTCGGGTGGACGGCGATCCGGCCCGGGCGCGGCCTCCTCCCCGAGGCCGACTTCCCGAAGCCGTATCTGCAGATCTGGGACGTCTCCGACGGGAAGTTCGCCCGCAAGGGCAGCCGCATCGCGGTGCCCATCGAGGCCTTCCCCGGCGTGATGGGCACGGCGCTGCCCGAGCCGGGCGGGCACAGCACCATGCCGCCCCGGAAGAACGGCGGCAACATGGACATCAAGCAGCTCACCGCGGGCACGACGCTCGAGCTCCCGGTGTGGGTGGACGGCGCGCTGTTCAGCGTCGGCGACGGCCACGCCGCGCAGGGCGACGGCGAGGTGTGCGTGACCGCGGTGGAGATGAACGCGGAGGTGACGCTGCGCTTCGACCTCAAGTCGGGGCGCGGACTGCCCGAGCCGCGCTTCCGCACACGCGGGCCCATCGCGACCGCGACCAATCGGGGCGCCTGGGTGGCCACCACCGCGCACGGCCCCGATCTCTTCGCGTCCGCGCAACAGGCGATTCGCTATATGATTGAGCACCTGGTGGAGGAGCGGGGCCTCTCGCGGGAGGAGGCGTATATCGTGTCGAGCGTGGCGGTGGACCTCAAGATCAGCGAGATCGTAGACGCGCCGAACTGGATCGTCTCGGCGTTCCTGCCCGAAAGCATCTTCGTCTGAGCGAGGACGGCATGACCAAGGAGCTCGCAGTCGTGCATCACTCCGATCGGCGCACCGACGTCCACATGCCCTATGCCCCGGGTATCCTGGTGGCGCGGGGACGCTTGGTGTTCCTCTCCGGCGTCACCGCCGCGCCGGTGTACCACAGCCACCCACATCGCGACGAGGAGTTCGATCTGCCGGATAGCATGCGCGAGCAGGCCCGATTGACCATGGAGAATCTCAAGAAAACGCTCGAGGCCGCGGGCTGCACCATGCGCGACCTCGTGTCCGCCACCCGCTACCTCACCGCGGTGGAGGAGCAGGACGACCTCAACCGCGTCTGGGCCGCTTACCTCGACGGACACCTCCCCACCACGACCACGGTGGAGGTCTCGCGGCTCGCCACCCACGCGCGCTGCAAGGTCGAGATCAGCGCGATCGCGGTGGCCGACGCATGAGCGCCCGCCAGAACTACGGATTCGAGCGCCGGCGCAAGGCCGACGCCCAGCGGGCCAAGCAGGAGGAGAAGCGTCTGCGGAAGAGCGAGCGGGAGACCTCCGGGGCGAGCGGCCCCGAGATGGGCGAGCCGGTAGATGCGGCAGCTCCGCCGCCGGGAGTGTGGGAGTGGTTCTCGCCCAGCCGGGCCCGCACCGTCAATGTGGCGGAGGGCACGCGCCCGTCCGCCGACGCGCCCGACGACTGGGTCCTGCTCACCGACGTCCCGCCCGGGACTCAGCTGCCGAGCTGAGACGGGGAGACGGGCGGCGTCGTCGCCGCCCTACGCCCTACTGCCCGTGGCCTAGCGGCAGCTTCGCGATGGGCCCGATGATCCCGACGAGACGGATCGCCGCGAAGACCTTGATGGCCACCCAGCCCGGGTCGAACTCGAAGCGCCCCACGCTGAATTTCGGCGAGCGGGGGTAGGCGTGGTGGTTGTTGTGCAGGCTCTCCCCGCCGGTAAACCAGGCGAGGACACGCGAGTTGTAGGCGGTGTTCATGAAATTCTGGGCGCCCCGCCAGTGCCCGAGCCCGTTGATCAGCGGGGAGAGCACGAACACGTAGAGGATGCCGTGGGCGACCATGGCGATGATGCCCGCCCAGAAGCCCAGGATCACGCAGAGGATCGAGGTGCCGAGGAAGAGGCCCGTCCAGCCCCACGAGAACACGTAGCGATCCCAGCGGTCCTCGACGAGGTCGGGGGCGAACTTCCGGACGATGTCGGGCGACATCGCCTCGCGCGCATAGTAGTAAACGTTGAAGAGCTGCACCTTCCAGAAACCAAAGATCATCGGGCTATGGGGGTCGCCCTCGCGATCCGTGAACGTGTGATGCTTGCGGTGCACCGCCACCCACTCCTGCCGCCGCATGCCGGTGCTGAGCCAGAGCGTGAGGCGGAAGACCCAATCGAGGAGCGGGTGCACGTCGAGCGCTCGGTGGGCCAGCGCGCGGTGCAGGTACACCGTGGTGGCGAGCACCGTCGCCTGGGTGACGACGATCGCGGCGATCACGACGAGAACGGCGTGAAGGAACATGTCTCCCCTATTCGTGTAGGTACGGCTCAGTTTTCAAGTGGAAGCCGGCACGACAGGGCGCCGGCGCGCCTGAGGCCCGGGCAAGTATACACGAATCCGGGTCCACATCACCCTTCTCGAACGACCTTAGGCTAGGCTAACCGGCGTCGACACGGTGGGGGTGCTTGAGCCGGTCCCCCGGCCGGAGGTTCAGGACGGCCTCCGGGAAGATCTCGGCCAGCCACTTGACCACGTCGTTGAGCGTCACGATGCCGATCGGCCGCCCCTCCGTGTCGACCAGGGGGATGGTCCGGAAGCCGGCAGTGCTCATCCGGTTCACGGCGAAGCAGATCCGGTCCTGGGGAGAGAGCGCCTCGGGCCGGGCCGTCATGACGGCGCCCAGCCGGGTGGCCCGTGGATCGCGCCCCTCGCCGATCACGCGGATCAAGACGTCGCGCTCGGTGAAGATGCCGACGAGACGGCCGTCGCCGTCGACCACCACCACCGCGGCCCGACGCTGGGCGACCATGCGCTCGATGGCCTCGTGGACGGTCGCCTCTGCGGTCAGCCGGATCGGCTCGCTGGGCGCCAGGAGCTGGACAGTGTCATTCAGCAGGGCGCCTTCGAGCTTCTTGAAGTCGCTGTCCAGGGTTTCGGAGTACTCGTCCTCGAACTCGCTCATGGGGCACCTCAACAGAGCGGGATTGTGGCAGGAGCATAGGCGGGGCCACCGCGAAGTGTCAAGCCGCCGTCAGGCTGCCCTCAGTCGAGCACGGCCACCGCCCGGACGGGCGAGCCGTCGGCTCCGTCGATGGCCAGCGGAAAAGCCATGAAGCGGCAGCGGGGCGCCCCGATCCGATGGAGATTGGTCAGGTACTCCACCACCGTGATCCCCGCGGGAAAGAAGATGTAATGGGTCGTGCACTCCTCCCGGGGCACCTTCCGCCCGGGCTCGAAGATTCCGGTCCGGACCGTGTAGTCGGGGGGATAGTCGTAGCCCACGGCCTTCACCCGCTTCTGCACGAGCCAGTGGCAGGCATCCGCGGCGGTGAAGGGGGCCTCCCGCCAGAAGCGCGGATCCTCGACGTCCACCCGTCGTGGCCAGTCCGTCCGGAGCAGGACGATATCGCCCGCTCGGACATGGCCGCCTCGCCGCTGCAGGTCGGCGGCGGTGACACCGGCGTTCTCGCCGAGGTGAGTGAGGTCGACGACCGCGGCGTCGCCCACCCACTGATCGAGGGGCATCTCGGCGATGTGGCGATCGCCGGGGAGGAAGTGGCGGGGCGCGTCCACGTGCGTGTAGGCGTGGCAGCCCAGCGTCATGATGGAGGACTCGAAGTTGTCGCCGTTGGCGTGCGAGGCGCGTATCTCGCGGGCGACCTTCCAACGGAAGTGCGGCCGGATCGGGAACGAGAGATCGATCAGGGTGGGCATGGCACCTGGATAGGCGCGACGGGGGCCCCTGTCAAGCGGCGCGGCCGCGCAGTCGCACGCAGAGCTGCAGCGCCGCCCGGGCCGCCGCCGTGGGGTCATCGTCGGCGGGGAGCGCGATCGCGCGCGAGCTCCACGGCGCCCAGCGCGCGCGCGTGGCCTCGGGGTAGAGGATGACGGAGGGTGTTCCCGCCGCGGCGGCGAGATGGCTGATGCCGGAGTCGCCGCCGAGATAGGCGCTCGCCTGCGCGAGCACCCCGGCGAGCAGCGGAAGGTCCGGCTCGACCAGGCTCGCGCGATTGGGGGCGGCGCCCAACGCGTCCAGCCGGGCGCCGAGGGTGCGGGTGGCCTCGTGGTCGGCGGGGCCCTCGTGGAGGAGCAGCGCGCACCCGGCCCCCCGTACGATTCCCGCGATCGCCTCCGCGAAGCGCTCGGGCGGCCAGCGCTTCCAGTCGCCGCCCGCGCCCGCGTGCACGACCAGCAAGGGTGGCCCCGCGCCCAGCGCGGCCACCGCGGCCCGGCCGCGCTCCCGCCACTCGCGCGGCACCGCGAGCGGGGCCAGCGACGCTCCCCGCGGCGCGGTCGCGCGAGACCCGGTGAGCGGCGGCCCCAGCGCGGCCCGGCTCGCGAGAAGATGTCGCCACACCGGCGTGGCGTCGTCCGCGTCGGGCACGGGCGGCGCCAGCACCGCGCGGGGCACCAGTGCTCGCAGCCGCTCCGGATAGGGCGCGGCGCGAGCGCCGAACCACGAGACCACCACGTGATAGCGGTCGAGGAGATCGGCGAGCGCGGCGGAGACGGGCGCGTCGGCGAAGAGATTGTCGAGCCCCAGGGACTCGAAGGAGAGGGCCTCGTCCACCACGCTCGCGCCGGCGAGCAGCGTCGCGAGCCGCGGCTGCGCGGCGAGGCTCACGCGCAGCCCGCCGTCGAGCGTGGCGAGCGCGCGCAGCGCGGGCACCGCCTGCAGGACATCGCCGAGCGCGCCGGGATGGATGACGAGGGCCTGCCGGACGGGTGGCGGCGCGGACGTGGCCATGCGCGCGTATGGTACCCTCGGGCCCATCGAACAAGGAGGGGTATCCATGAAATTCGCCCTGTTCAATGGGATGGGCGGCACCACCTGGAGCGAGGTGCTCGATCTCTGGCGGCACGTCGACGCGACGGGCTGGGACGCCGCCTGCGTGACCGATCACTTCATGCCCAACACGAAGGACCGCGTGGGCGACACCATGGAGTGCTGGACGACGCTGGCCGCCCTCGCCGCCGAGACACGGCGAATCCGCGTGGGCACCATCGTATCGGGCAATACGTACCGCCATCCCGCGGTGCTGGCGAAGATGGCCGCCGGCGTCGACATCATCTCCAACGGGCGGCTGATCTGCGGGCTCGGCGCCGGCTGGCAGGAGAACGAGCATCAGGCGTACGGCATCCCGTTCTACACGGTGGGCGAGCGGCTGGCGCGCCTCGACGAGGCCTGCGAGGTGCTGAAGCGCCTCTGGACGGAGAAGAAGGCCACGTGGAAGGGCAAGTACTATGCGCTCGACGACGCGCCCCTCGAGCCCAAGCCGGTGCAGCGACCGTATCCCGAGCTGATGGTGGGGGGCGGCGGCGAGAAGGTGACGCTCAAGATCGCCGCGAAGCACGCCGATCACTGGAACGTGTGGGGCGGGCCGTCGACCCTCGCCGCCAAGGGGAAGATTCTCGAGGGTCACTGCGCCGCGGTGGGCCGGAACCCGAAGGAGATCCTGCGCTCGGCAGTGATGGTGCTCGCGCTGTCCGACGATGCCGCCGAGGTCGAGAAGCTGAAGAAGGCCTACATGGCGCGCATGGGCGCGGACCAGCAGAAGGCGGAGGACACCGTGCTGGGCGGCAGCGTGGCCCAGATCCAGGACAAGCTCGGGAAGCTCCGCGCCGCCGGCGTCGGCATGCTCTTCATCCCTTCCTTCTTCCTCCCCGGGGACAAGAAGAAGACGCTCGACCGCTTCATCACCCAGGTCGCGCCCGCCCTGCGCTAGCGGGCGATGCTCCGCCAGTGGGTCGCGATCTCGCCCAGGGTTGCGGTCCACACGCGCGGCGTGTGGCGCACGTGGTCGATCAGCTCGCGGAGGCAGGCCAGCCGCGACGGGCGGCCGATGATCTGCGGGTGGAAAGTGAAGGTGGTCATGCCGTGGGTCTCGGCGATGCCCGCGAACTCGGTCAGCCAGCCCTGTAGCACCGGCCCGGGCGCCTGGATGCTGCGCTGCCCGGTGAACATGAAGTAGGGCGCGTCGTCGAGCACCCACGACACGGGAATCTCCACGAGGGCGCGTCCCTCGATGGGCGGGTGCAGGTACGGACGCAGCCGGTCCATGAAGTTCGACGAGTAGTCGAAGCCGTGCTTGACGAGTAGCCCGAGCGTGCTCGGCGAGACCTGCCAGGCGGGCGCCCGGTACCCCAGCGGCCGCCGGCCCGTCAGCGCGGTCAGCACCTCCACGCTCTTGACCAGGATCTGCTCCTCGCGCTCGGGGGGCAGATCGCTCACCCGCTCGTGCTCGTCGCCGTGACACCCCACCTCGTGCCCACCCGCCACGATGGCCTTCACCGTGTCCGGGTAGTGGGAGGCGACCCAGGCGGGGATGAAGAACGACGCCCGGATCGACGCGGCGTGTAGCGCGTCCAGGATCAGGGGCACCGCCTCGAGCGGACCGTAGCGGCCCTGGGACAGCGCGACCGGCTCATTGACGCCCCGCGCCATCCACAGGGACTCGGCGTCGAGATCGAACGTAAATGCGCATGCCGACAGCGCATTTTGGGGCCACGGAGAGGGCGGTAGAGGCATCGCGCGCGCTGATTGTACTATGGAGAAGATGGCTGCCGACGCCCGCACGACCGAACGCATCCGTCGGCTCGAGGACAGTATCGGCCGCGCGCTCGTGGGCAAGCCGGATGTGGTCCGGCTGGCCGTGGTGGGTCTGCTCGCCCGCGGTCACCTGCTCATCGAGGACGTGCCCGGGGTGGGGAAGACCACCTTGGGCGCCGCGCTCGCTCGCTCCATCGGCGGGGGATTCCAGCGCATCCAGTTCACGTCCGACATGCTCCCGTCCGACGTGATCGGCATCACCGTGTATCAGCCCGAGCGCGGCGACTTCGCCTTCAAGCCGGGGCCGCTCTTCACCAACATCGTGCTCGCGGACGAGATCAACCGCACCACCCCCAAGACGCAGTCCAGCCTGCTCGAGGCGATGAACGAGGCGCAGGTCTCGCTCGACCACACCACCCACGCGCTGCCGCGGCCCTTCATGGTGCTCGCCACCCAGAACCCGCGCGAGTACGAGGGCACGTTTCCGCTGCCCGAGTCCCAGCTCGACCGCTTCCTCCTCCGGATCCGGATCGGCTATCCGGAGGCCTTCGACGAGAAGGTCATCCTGCGGGGCGGCGGGGGGGGCCTCGTCGAGCGGCTCGATCCGGTGCTGAGCGTGGGCGAGGTGCTCGCGCTCCAGGACGAGGCGGAGCGCGTGCGCGCGGATGAGTCCGTGCTCGACTACCTGATGGCGCTGGTGGCGGCCACGCGCGCGACCGCGCTCCTGTCGCTGGGCGTGAGCCCCCGCGGCTCGATCGCCCTGCTCCGCGCCGCCCGGGCCCGCGCCCTCGTCGATGGGCGTGACTTCCTCTTGCCCGACGACGTGAAGAGCCTCGCCGTGCCGGCGCTCGCCCATCGCGTGCTCACGCGGGGCTCGGGCGGCGCGTCGGGCGGGGGCATGGACGCGGAGGCCATCATCCGCACGCTCGTCCAGGACGTGCCCGTCCCGCGCTGAAGGCGAGGCCCATGGGCGTGCTCGACTGGATCAGCCGGATCTGGCGTCCTCGGCGGACGATCTGGCCGACGCGCGACGGCTGGTGGAGCCTCTTCGCCGCGGTAGGGCTGGGCGTGGCCGCGGTCAACACCGGCAACAACCTCCTCTATCTGCTCTCGGCGATGCTCCTCGCCCTCGTCGTCGTGTCGGGCATCCTCTCCGAGGCGGTGATCCGACGGCTGCGCCTGGCGCCGGCGCTCCCCGACGAGATCCACGCGCGGCAGCCTGCGCTGCTCGGGATCACCCTCCGCAACATCAAGCGGTGGACGCCGTCCTACTCGATCACGGTCGAGGTCCACGACGCGGGCGGCGCGCGGCGCTTCATCTACGTGCCCCGCGTCGCCCCCGGCGAGTCGCGCCTCGTGACCTGGGAGGCGACCTTGCCGCGGCGCGGCCGCCAGCGGCTGGGCGGCGTGCGCGTGACCACGCGCTTCCCCTTCGGCATCTTCCTCAAGGCGAGCCAGCTCGCGCTGCAGGAGGAGGTGCTGGTCTATCCCGCGCTCGATCCCGTGCCTTCCGCGCGGCTCGGGGAGCTGAGCGGTAGCGGCGCGACACACACGCGCCGCCGTGGTCGGGGGGTCGACCTCCACAACCTCCGTGACTACCGTCCCGGCGACGACCCGCGGCTCATCCACTGGAAGTCGACGGCGAAGGCGGGCGCCCTCACCGTGCGCGAGCTGGAGGCCGAGACGACGCTGGACACGCGCATCGCGCTGGTCGGCGCCCCGCGGGCGGGGGAGCGCCTCGAGGCCGGGATCACGGAGGCGGCCTCGCTCGC